>CADBUH010000001.1 GCA_902797775.1 uncultured Erysipelotrichaceae bacterium
AGCTTTCATTTCATCGGTTTTTTCTTTCGAGAAATCTTTGGCATCTGTAATTTCTTTTGCTTTAGCAATAAGTTGTTTCTTTGTTTCAACAGATGCTTGCATCTCTTTACGACGTTCTTCAAATGCTTCTTGTCTCTTCACATTGAAGTTCGAGCGAATTTCATTAAAGGATGCCCATAACTCTTCATCTGTACGATGTCCAGCACTTCCTGCTGCTTTCCATTCTTGCATCAAGTTATTCATCTTATCACTTGCACTACGTACATTCTCTAGTTGTGCAATTTCTTTTGCTTTTTCTATGAGCGCAGTTTTCTTTTCTTTTGCTGCTGCACGAATGGTATCAATTTGTGCATAATATTCTTTTCTCTTTTGATTAAATGCACTTTGTAATGATTTGAATTCTTTTTCAATTTCTTCATCACCACCTACGCGACCAATGTCACGTAATGCATGACGTAATTCATTAAACTTATTCGCTGTCTTTTCCCAAGCTGTAGAATCCACAAGTGTTTTTGCTTCATCAAGAATATGACTCTTTTCTTGTAAGCGTTCTTTTGCACTTGCAAGTACATCATCTAATTGTGCAACAATTTCATCAAAACGTTTTTGGAATTCTTTTTCTTTTGGTGTAGACCAATCTTTTAAAGCATTCCATTTTTCTTTTAACGCTTCTAATGCTTCTTGTGATTTCTCTGCATGCACATCCGTCAGTAAAGTTGTACCTTCTCTACAAAGATTCTGTTTTTCCTGTATCGTACTCTCCATATCTTCTAAAGCATTGTCTTTACTATCCGTTGCAAAGATTTCTTCTCCGCCTTGTGAAGCAGGTTTTTTTAGATAGAACATAATGTGTTCGCCATCAATATCGATACCGAACCATCTTCCATGTCCATCATCACTACCTTCTTTAGGTACTACAGGATTGCCCTCAGAATCTTGTGCACCATAAAGAACTTCGACAACCTTGCCGCCGAACTTTTTGTGTTCCTTTCTCTTTATTTTGGCGTACTTTTCATCAAAACCTTCTAATTCAATCCAATCCATACTAAACCCTCAGAACTTTCTAATAATTATAATAGCACTCTTTTTTTATAATATGTACTCTAATTATACGTGTTATGATAGATTTATGAACCGATATCTACCTACAAATGATGATATTACAATCTTTGAATACAAAAATTCGGATGGAGATTTAATCCGTGTCTATCTTCATAAAGATGGTTGGCATTCTGCTACGTATGTGAATTATGAGAAACGGAATGAATTAATTTTTGAATATACGAAGCGTTTTAATGTCATCTTTGATATGATTCCTAATCTTTCAAAAATCTTAATGATTGGGGCTGCAGGTTATTCTTATCCTAAATATGTAATCTCTCATTATCCAAATGTGAAGATGGATGTGGTTGATAATGATCCAAATTGTGAAAGTATTGCCCGTAGTCAATTCTTCTTAGATGAGTTATATTCCCAATACCATCTTGATGAAAACCATCGTCTAGAGACCTATATTCAAGATGGTAGAGATTATATTGAATCATGCAACAAACGATATGATATTGTGATAAATGATGCATTTTATGGTATGATTCCTCTTATTCCACTCTATACGGTAGAAGCTTGTGAGAAGATTAAAGGTATATTAAATAAAGATGGATTATATGTAATTAATACTCCAGGGTACTCTAAACTTGAAGAATCCACCTTCTTATTAGATACAATCAATACTTTACTTCAAGTATTCCATAATGTTTATTTATTCCCTGCTTTCCAACCAGATACAGAATCTTATCAAGCAAATTATATTGTGATAGGAACAGATGGGAAATATTCCCCAGATGGTACTATACCCTTCACATTAGAAGATACAATTATATTTAGAGATAAAGATATCGTTGAATTAGTAGAAAACTATTCCTATTAGTTTTATACTTTCAATAGGAGATAAATTTATGAGTTATTTTCAATCTATGCCAGTTACAATCGTTGTGATAGTTATTTGTCTTTTAATATGGTTACGTATTCGACGTAATACCCAATATAACGTTCGAGAAGATCTCGTAGGTAAATATGCGATGATTCCTCTCCAAGTAGAACGTGGAGAGTGGTATCGTTTATTCACCTATGGATTTATACATGTAGATGTTTATCATATCTTTATGAATTTATATGCACTCTATAATTTAGGTTCTTTCCTAGAACCTCTTCTAGGTAGTTTCAAA
>CADBUH010000002.1 GCA_902797775.1 uncultured Erysipelotrichaceae bacterium
ACAAACTGGGATGGTGACTTATCCTTCCATTGTGGTTGGTATACAGAAGCCTTAAATCATATATGTGAAAATGGTGCAGGTGCACCATGTAGAGTTAAACCAGAATCTGTATTTGGTGGATAAAAGGAATAGAAAATGAGCGAACCTTTCAATAAAACACAAGACAAAGATGAACAAGTTCATCTACGTATTAAAAGACATCTTTGGCAAGATGAAGATGAGAATAAAACATTAAAAAAGGTTAATAAACGATTAACCATTTTAACTGTTTTACTATTAGTTGTTTCCTTAGGGTTAACGGGATTACTCTTATACTTTATGAATCGACCACAGATGGTTGATCCTGTATATATTAATGAAACGAAATATAATGAAGCTCTTTCGATTATGAGTAATGAGTGGTTTTTCGCAGATGAGATTGAAGATGTAAAAGAGCGTCTTCAAAATCAAGCTTTAATTGGTATGACAACCAATGAAGAAGATCCACATACATACTACATGACACCAGAAGAAGGGGAAGAATTTGTACAATCCATTAATCGTAACTTTGTGGGAATTGGGGTTCAATACATTGCCTTAGATGATGGAATGCATCTTATTGAAAGAGTCTTTAAAGATTCTCCTGCAGAAAAGTATGGAGTTCAACCAGGTGATTTTATTTATTCAGTAGATGGAACGATTGTAAAGGGTTTATCTTCTGATAATGTGTCTGAACTTGTACGTGGAGAAGAAGGAACGACTGTACATATGGAATTCTTGCGTGGAGATGAAATCGTTCCAATTGATATTGTTAGAGGACCAATTGTCGCTACTGCTTTTGGTGAAGTGATAGACGGGGTTGGTTTACTAGAGATTATGCAGTTTGGTCAAACAACAGGAATGGAATGTAAAGGATACCTTGAAGATTTTATCAATGAAGGAGTTCATAAACTTGTTATTGATTTAAGAGGTGATGGTGGAGGATATCTATATTCCTTACAAGATGTTTGTGCATTATTCTTACCTAATGGATCTGTCGCAATTGTTGAAGAAGATGCAAAGGGAAACCAAGAAACACTTCTTACACGTGGTAATCCGATTTGGAATGATCCAATTGTGATTATTGTGGATGAAGCAACTGCTAGTGCTGCAGAAGCATTTACCCTCGCGATGAAAGAACAGTATTCTAATGTAACAGTTATTGGAACAACTACTTATGGAAAAGGAACAGTTCAAGTTACCTTCCCATTCTCAGATGGTTCATCCTTAAAATATACAACCGATAAATGGATGTCAAAGAATGGTGTATGGGTTAATGGTGTAGGAATTACACCAGATGAAACAGTTGAATTACATCCTGCCATTACAAGTTTATATGGAGAAATGGAAGAAGAGGATTCTTATAAAGTAGATAGTGTTTCTCCATTTGTGGAAACAGCAGAATTACTCTTAGATTATCTAGAATATGATGTTGATCGTACAGATGGTTATTTCTCTCCATCTGCTGAAACAGCTTTAAAACAATTCCAACAAGATAAAGAACTAGAAGTAACTGGAATCTTAGATATTACAACCTATCGTTCATTAATATCAGCAGTAACGTTAGATTGGAATACAACAAAGAATCATGATATTCAATTTGATCGTGCAAAGGAGATCTTGAATGGCTGATCGCTTTGAACTGGTATCTCCTTTTAAACCAACAGGAGATCAACCACAAGCAATTGATTCTCTTGTGGAAGGTTTATTACAAGGTAAAAAACAACAAGTTTTACAAGGTGCGACAGGTACCGGTAAAACTTTTACTATGGCCAATATTATTGAAAGGGTGAATCGACCTACTTTAATCTTTTCGCATAATAAAACTTTGGCTGGACAACTCTATTCGGAATTTAAAGAACTTTTCCCAAAAAATCGTGTTGAATTCTTTGTGTCAAACTTTGATTATTATCAACCAGAAGCTTATGTACCAAAGAATGATATGTATATTGAAAAGACAGCAGCGATTAATGAAGAGCTCGATATGTTTCGTGAGTCTACATTAAATTCCTTAAGTGAAAGACATGATACGATTGTGGTCGCTTCGGTTGCGTGTATCTATGCGGCAAGTGATCCAAAACAATATCGTGATATGTTTATGACGATAAGACTTGGGGAAAACTATGATCGTAATAAACTATTACGTAAATTTATTGACTTACAATACCAAAGAAATGATGTAGATCAACTAAGAGGTACAATCCGTGTACGTGGCGATGTGATAGAGTTAACGCCATCTTGGACAGATCAATTTAATATACGTATTGAAATGTTTGGAGAAGAGATTGAACGTATTACAGAAGTTGATCCTATTACAGGAAAAGTATTAAACGCATATCAGTTTTATAATATCTTTCCAGCGAGTGGTTATGCACGTCCTAAAGATGTGATGGAAAGAGCGTGTGATGATATAGAGAAAGAATTAGAAGAGCGCTTAAAATACTTTGAAGAGCAGGGGAAACCTCTTGAAAAAGAACGTCTCGAACAACGTACACGCTTTGATGTGGAATCCATGCGTGAGAATGGATATTGTGCAGGGATCGAGAATTATTCAATGCATATTGATGGAAGAGTTCCAGGACAAAGACCTTGGAATCTATTTGATTATTTTCCAGAAGATTATTTACTCTTCATTGATGAATCCCATGCCTCTTTACCTCAAATAAGAGGAATGTATAATGGAGATCACCAACGTAAACAAACCCTCGTAGATTATGGCTTCCGTTTACCTAGTGCCTTAGATAATCGACCTATGAAATTTGATGAGTTTGAATCTATGGTGAATCAAGTAATCTATTGTTCAGCTACACCAGGTGATTATGAACTTGAACAAGTTCATCATGAGGTTGTTGAACAAATTATTCGTCCAACTGGATTATTAGATCCTAAGATTACAGTTAAACCAACAAAGGGTCAAATTGATGATATCTGTGAAGAGATTGATGAACGTATTAAACGAAATGAACGTGTATTAATTACGACTTTAACGGTACGTATGGCAGAAGATTTAACAGCTTATCTTAAAGAAAGAGATTATAAAGTTATGTATCTTCACCATGAGATTAAAACATTAGAACGTACAGAAGTAGTACGTGATTTAAGACTTGGGAAAGTCGATATTATTGTGGGTATTAACTTATTGAGAGAAGGTTTAGATATTCCAGAAGTATCTTTAATCTGTATTTTAGATGCGGATAAAGAAGGGTTCTTAAGAAGTGAACGTTCTTTAATTCAAACCATTGGTAGAGCTGCTCGTAATGAACACGGAGAAGTAATTATGTATGCGGATATGGTGACAGAATCCATGCAGAAAGCAATCGATGAAACAAATCGTCGTCGTTCAATCCAAGATGCCTATAATGTAGAACACCATATCACACCACATACTGTTAAGAAACCAATTGAAAACGCAATTCGTGGTAAAGAAACAAAAGAGATGGCTGCGAAGTACCTCAAGAAGAAATCC
>CADBUH010000003.1 GCA_902797775.1 uncultured Erysipelotrichaceae bacterium
AATATTCCTTCCTACTTCTTTAATGTATTAATAAGTTCTTCTTCTGTTACGGTAACTTGTTCTTTGTCACCTGCTTTTTTCAAGTTATAAACTTTCTTTTGAACTTCTTCTTCACCAATGATAACGATATAGGTTGCTTCTGCTCTTTCTGCACTCTTAAATTGTGATTTTAAAGAGCGAGGCGATAAGTTCACATCCACATTGAATCCTTCTTCTCTTAACTTCATCGCAATACGAAGTGGTTCACTTCCTACTTCCCCTAAGCCAATCACATAGACATCACTTTTTAATTCCTTTTTAAATTCATGATGGTCTTCTTCTGCTAACGCTAATAATCTTTCTAAACCAATCGCAAAGCCAATACCAGAAAGTTCTGGACCTCCAAAGTATTCCACTAAGTGGTCATAGCGACCTCCCGCAAAGATTGTAGCTTGCGCACCACTTTCTTCTCTTGTAGATTCCACTTCAAATACGGTATGTGTATAGTAGTCAAGTCCTCTTACAAGACGATCATCCACTTCATATGGAATCTCTAAATGATCAAGTGCGGATAATACACGATTGAAATAATTCTTAGATTCTTCATTTAGATAATCACTTAATCTAGGTGCATCCTTCATGATGTCTTTATCATGATCCACTTTACAATCTAAGATACGTAGAGGGTTTTGTTCATAACGTCTATGACAATCTGCACAAAGTTCATCAAGATGTGGTTTAAAGTAATCCTTTAACGCATTACGATAATTACTTCTCGATTCATCATCTCCTAACGTATTAATTAATACTTTTACAGATGAAATTCCCATCTTCTTTACAATATCAATTCCTAACGCAATGGTTTCCGCATCAATTTCAGGACTCTTAATCCCAATGTTTTCTACACCAAATTGGGTAAATTGACGTTGTCTACCTTTTTGTGGTCTTTCATGACGAAACATTGGTTCTAGATAATATAGTTTCGCAGGCATCTCCATCGAACCATAGAGTTTATGTTGACAGAAAGAACGTATAACACCTGCAGTTCCTTCTGGACGTAAGGTATAAGAAGTATCTCCTAATTCAAAGGTATACATCTCTTTGTTTACCATATCCGAACTATCGTTTTCTCTTTTAAAGACAGGTGTTAATTCAAATACTGGTGTACGAATTTCTTGGTAACGATATTTCTTTGTTGTAGAACGAATGACTTCTTCTAACTCATGCCACTTATCCATCTCTTCTGGTAAGATGTCATATGTTCCTCTTGGGGTTTGATATTGTGCCATGTTGAACCTCCTCTTAAATAAAAAACGTCCTCATCCAAGGACGCAAACTGCGCGGTACCACCTTAGTTCATGATTTCTCATGCCCTCTTCCTTTAACGCAGGAGACGTTCTATCCTACTCTCTTCAGATAGACTCCTCAAAAGTGTCTTACTTCATCCTTCTAGTCAATGCTTGCACCATACCATTGTCGCTAAATCTAGTTCTATGAAGTTTTCTTTTTCTTAGGATTTACCTAGTTATTTTACGAAAGAAAAGAGAATTTGTCTATTCTCTTTCTACAGATAAAACAGAATCTACTTTACGTATATTCGCCATAAGGGTTCTTAAATGCTCCGCATTATGAACCTGTACTTTAAGTTTAATCGTGGTTGTTAAGGTTTCTTGGTTTAAATTCGCAGATACCTGTAACATCGTTACTTTATTTTGGGATACGACTGTAACGATATCCGTTAATAAGAAGTTACGATCATGGGAAAGAACAACTAAACTAGCATCATATAGTTTTTGATCTAAGTTTTCTTCCCACTCTACATCAATCAGACGTTGTTGAAGTTGGGCTAAGTTCCTACAATCACGACGATGTACTTTAACACCTTCTCCTTTTGTAATATAACCGACAATATCATCCCCATGTACTGGCATACAGCACTGTGCTAAGGAAATCTTCATCGAACTAATACCAGGCACATAGACACCAGATTTCGATGGAACACGACGTTTCGCATCACGGTTAATCATATCGACTAAATCACTATCGGTCACAATTCTTCGATGATTCGTAAGTTTTTCAATTACCGAAGCAGGACTAATCGATTTCACCGCAATTGCGTAATATAAATCAATTAATGATTTTAAAGTATATTCACCTAATAAACCTTCTAAACGTTTCTTTTCCATATATTCCGATGGTTCAAATCCACGTTTCTTAAGTTCATCCGCTAAGATCTTTTCACCAATTTGTGCTTTTTCACTCTTACCTTCGTTTTCTTTCTTTGCGAAATAAGCTTTAATTTTGTTTTTCGCATGATTTGTCTTAACAAATTTTAACCAGTCTTCACTTGGCCCTGTTCCTTTCATGGTTCGAACTTCTACAACATCTCCTGTATGAAGTTCTGTATTTAAAGGAACCATTGCGTCATTCACAATTGCCCCAACGGTAGTATGTCCTACATCGGTATGAATCCGATAAGCGAAATCAATAGGTGTAGCCCCATTTGGTAAGTCGACGACTTTCCCCTTCGGTGTCATAACGTATACATTCGCTTCAAAGACATCCTTTTGAAGGGTTTCCATATATTGACTATCACTATCTTGTTCACTTTCATCGGAATATTCCGCAAAGTCTCTTAACCAAGATAGTTTTTCTTCAATCTCTTTTTGTTCCTTTTTTGCTTCATAGCGACTACCTTCTTTATAGTGCCAGTGTGCCGCAATACCTCTTTCCGCGATACTATCCATTTCTTCTGTACGAATTTGTACTTCAAAAATCTTACCTTCATCCCCAATGATAGTCGTATGTAAAGATTGATACATATTTGTTTTTGGAACTGCAATATAATCTTTTAAACGACCAGGAATTGGTTTATAGGTTGCGTGAATATAACCTAAGATTTCATAACAGTTTAATTCCGTTTCCGTTATAATACGAATCGCTAATAAATCTAAGATTTCATCAAAACGTTTATGACGTTCTTGCATCTTATGATAGATGGAATAGAGATGTTTTGAACGTCCAAAGATACGGAATGGAATCCCTTCTTCGGTTAATAACTTAGAGATGTCCACAATCATTTGTTGGACATAGCGATCTCTTTCTGCTTTCTTTGTTTCCACTAGATGCGCAATCCGATAATATTCTTCTCGATCAAGATAGAAGAAACATAAATCTTCTAATTCATTTTTAATCGCACTAATACCTAGACGATGCGCAATTGGTGCATAGACATCGAGTGTCTCTTGTGCAATTCTTCTTTGTGATTCTTCCGATTGGAATTCAAGTGTACGCATATTATGGAGTCGGTCTGCGAGTTTAATTAAGATAACACGAATATCTTTCGCCATCGCAATAAATAACTTACGATGGTTTTTCGCTTGGTATTCAGGATCATCTTTTTGTTGGAGCTTGAGGGCACCAATCTTAGTAACTGATTCTACTAGTTCTGCAATTTCAGGAGTAAATTCTTTCGCAAGTTCTTCCTTTGTAATTTCTGTATCTTCAATCACATCATGTAAGAAACCTGCTGCAATCGTTGAAGGTCCCACGTGTAAAGAAGCTAATATATAAGCTACATTAGCTAGATGTGAATAATAAGGTTCTCCACTCTTACGAAATTGTCCTTCATGATGCTTTAAAGCATAATCGGAAGCTTTACGTATTAACGCTAAGTTTTCTTCTTTCGATATATACGTTTTTACTTCTGCAAGAACATCATCGTAGGTATAATTTTGTACTCCCTTCACGCTTCCCCTTCTCTTTCTACGAAAAAAACCGAAGGTTACTTCTTCGATTTTTTCATGATAAAACTATTTGTCTGTTAATTGCATCATCGCATAGACATCATAGTCTTTTAATGTTTCTCTACCAGGCAATCCAATGAGTTCAATAATAAAGGCAAAACCTGCAACAACACCACCTAACTCTTCAATCATCTTCGCAGTCGCTTCTGCTGTACCACCTGTCGCTAATAAGTCATCAATAACAACAACTCTTTGTCCAGGTTGAATGGAATCTTTATGCATGAATAATTCTCCTGTACCATATTCTAATTGATAGGTACAAGAAACGGTTTCTCTAGGTAGTTTTCCAGGTTTACGAACTGGTACAAACCCAAGTCCCATTTCTAAAGCGGTAGGAGTTCCAAACACAAACCCTCTACTTTCTGGTCCAACAATTACATCAGCTTTTACGCTCTTTGCGTATTCTACAAATAAACGAATCGCTTCTTTTAATGCTTCTGGATGTTGCATAATTGGAGTAACATCACGAAATAAAATTCCTTCTTTTGGAAAATCTCGAATGGATGCTACATAATCTTCTAAATTGATTGCCATAATAACTCCTCCTTGGAACGCACTCATTATACAATATTTTAATCCTCTACGTGAATAATATCTATTTGTGGTGAAACCTGATCTCTAAATCGATTGATGGATAATTCTCCAATAACCGTACGTATTGTCTCTGGAACTTTCACATTTCGGAATGGAAATAAGATTCCATCTAATTCATTTGTACCATCTTTCATACGATACTTCGTAATCTTAACAGTTGAGAATACTTCTTCCATTTCTTTCGGATGAATCGCGAAGATCGGTTTTTGAAGTTCTTTTGGATAAGGTCTTAATATATTTAATTCATTAATTGAATCAAACGTGATTTCCTTCATCTTTATTTCAATGGCTTCATCTACCCGTTCAGGTTCTTCATATTCCATCTTTTCAATCTTATCTAATACTTTCTTACAGAAGGTTTCATAATCTTCTTTCTTAAGTCCTAATCCTACCGCAAGTTCATGACCTCCAAAAGAAGTTAATTCTTCAAAGCCTTCCGCAAAGAATTGATAAAGGTCTAATCCCTTAATACTTCTTCCACTCCCCTTTAGCATTCCATCTTTTTCCGATAGAACTAAAGTAGGTCTTTTATATTCATCTACGATTCTTCCTGCCACAAGGCCACAGATTCCTTCATGAAAGGATTCATCGAGT
>CADBUH010000004.1 GCA_902797775.1 uncultured Erysipelotrichaceae bacterium
CCTAGAAAAGCAAAGACAGCTTCTAAGCTCATAATGAGTGTCGCATTTGTTGGATTCGCATTTTTTTGACCAATAATTTGTAAGGTATAACCTACGGCACTTGATAAAAGTCCAGCATATAGGATAGGATATCTAGCTTCATAGATAACACTTAAGGTTGGACGTTCTAATACAAGCATTGGTATAAAACCTAATACAGCACATACAAGAAATTGAATCCAAGCCATGGTAACGTGATTAACGTTTTGAAAATGATCAATCGTTAAGATATGAAACGCAAAGATAATGGCACAAAGAAAGATTAAGAAATCCCCTCTCGCTATTTGAAAGGATTCTTTAATCGAAAGAAAATAGAAACCAACTAAAGCAATCCCTACGGATATCCATACCCATTTCGTAATCTTTTGTCCTAATAAAGATGCGAATAAAGGGACCATAATGATATAGAGCGCTGTAATAAAGCCTGCCTTTCCTGCAGTAGTTTCTTGGATACCAATTTGTTGAAGAATACTCGCTGTAAATAATAAACATCCTGCAATGATACCAGCTTTTAATGTATCTTTCTTTTTTTCTTCTTTCTTAGAATAATGATAAACAACTGGTAATAAAGCAATACACGCAAGAATATTTCTAAGACAAATAAAAGACCAAGGACCAATTACATTAGCTGCAGCACTTTGCGCAACAAACGCTAGTCCCCATATAATCGCTGTCAAGAGTAACAGTAGTTCACTTGCGTATTGTTTTTTCATGAAGAAACTCTTTCTGATATATATTGATGATCAAAAGTAATATCACATTTATAGGGTTTCATCTTCTCTTGAATATATTCATATAGTTCTTCATTTGAAAGATTTAATTCATCAGGAACTAATAAATCAAATTGGCAAATCCCTTCATGAACTTGAAAATCATGGAAGGATAATAAAGGTGATTTCTCTTTTAAGATATCTTTTAATTGTTCTTTTAATTGAATGGTCTCATCTGTATTTTTAATTGGATCGATATGAATTGTTAATTGGATGCCATAGTTTTCTAAAACTTCTTTTTCAATTTGATCAATTGTTTGATGTGCTTCTTCTAAAGATAAAGAGGAAGGCATTTCCACATGAATGGATGCGATTTGACGAGATGGTCCATAATCATGAAGTAAGAAGTCATGGACACCTAGAATATCTTTTGTCTTTTTAATATGTTCTTCTATTTCTTTTTGAACCGGTAAGTTGACTGGATTCCCTAATAATTTATCAACCACTTCTTTTAGCATCTTAAATACCGCATATAAAATCCAACAAGATAATAGAATACTTAGGATACTATCAATTGGAAGCGTTGGTAGAAATTGTGCAAAGATTAATGAAATAAGTGTAATGGTTGTCATAATCGCATCATTTCTAGAATCAATCGCGACAGCTTGAATTGGATAATGGTTTATTTTTTCTCCAATGAATCGATTAAAGGAATACATCCATAGTTTTATTAAAATAGAAAGAATTAAAACAATTAGATATGTTGGATGCATATTTAATGGAATTGGATTTGTTAAACGTTTTATGGCACTGATTAAGATTTCAAATGTTACAACAACCATAATGATTTCTATCACAAATGCGATAATATATTCCATCCTTCCATGTCCAAAAGGATGTTCTTTATCTGCTGGTTTTGAAGCAATACGATACGCAAATAAAGTGATAATATTATTTACTAAATCCGTTAAATTATTGAGCGCATCTGAAACAATACTAAGAGAATGTGAGAAAAAACCAACGATTATCTTCATAATAAAAAGTAAGATATTACAAAACATCCCCACAAAACTAGAGAGTGTTCCATAAGAGAGTCTTACTTTTTCATCTTTTACATTTTCACTATTTTGAATAAATTTATGAATGAGATAGTTTTTCATTTCATGAGTAATTTTATCGTAATTACTTTAAGAAAGCCATATTTTGAAATGGTTTCGATGCATTTCTTTTTTACATTTATAGAGATATGCATAAAAGGAAGGAAGAAAGATGAGACCAAGTAGAACAACTTGTTCAAATGTACTATTAATATCACTTACAAAGAAACGTAATAAATGCAAAGGCATAATTAATGTAAGAACAAGTAAAGATAATACAATCAACAATAATTTAGGCATAACGAAGTCTAATACTTTGAAGGATGATTCTTGATACATCCATACAAAGATTGCATTGCATAAGCATAGATAAGGCAATGTAGGATAGGTTACATTGAGATGAGTTACATGAAGAACTACTAATCCAATAAAACAAGTACATAGAATTCGATAATAGTTCTTCCATACACAACGCACAGAATGTGTATAGATGGATAAACCTGCGGCAAAGGTTCCCAAGAAGAGTGCAACTGCATGCTCACCATAGAGGGCATATGCATATGCTAGGATTAAGCAATTAAAGCCAATGAATAATTTGTCATGATGATTCATATCTTTCTTCCTCCTTTTACGCTTATATACTAGCCAAAAAGATAGAAAGTGATGTACAATACAATGTACAACAAGGAAAAATATGAAACCTGCAGATCGTATCTTAACTTTATTAAAAATATTACAAGAACATAGTTCTAAACAAACCATTATTTCTATGCCAGAAATACAAGCGATGATGGAATTAGAAGGTTTTGATTGTGATCGTAGAACCCTTTATTCAGATATCGCATCTTTAAAAGAACATAATTTCCCTATTATCTATACAAGACGTGAAAAACAAGGTTATTACTATATCCACCCTTTTACTTCTTCAGAAGCATTTTTATTAAATGACGCAATTGATACCATCTCTTCTCTTTCTAAACAAGAAAGTTCACAATTAAAAGATAAAATTCAATCCCTTTCTAGTTCCATTGAAAAAGTATCCATCCCTTATGATTCTTCCACTTTACAACCTAAGACTGATAATAAAATGGTTTTACATACAATTGAAACCCTCTTACAAGCAATTCATTCTTGTCATTATGTATCTTTCACTTACTATGACACTACTGTTACACAAGAAAAGAAATATCGTAGAGAAAAACAAAAATATAAATATATCCCTTATGCCATCCTATCCAATAATGGTAGATATTATTGTATTTTTTATTCAGAGAAACATGATACTTTTTCTCCCTATCGTATTGATAAGATGGAATCTATCCAACTGGAAGAACAAGGTAATTCACATCCTTTCAATCTTCAAAACTGGTTATCTTCCTCTTTCCAAATGTTTAAAGGAAAGCCACAAACCATTACCTTACGTTGTAAAACTTCTATCTCAAATATCTTATTTGATCAGTTTGGTAAGAGTATGATTATAAGTGAAGTAGGAAAAGATGATTTTGTGGTTAATATCCGTACATCTTTAACCCCTACTCTAGAAACATGGTTATTACAATTTGAAGACTCTATCACGATTCTACATCCGCAAGAATTAATTGATGATTATTTAAAACTTGCGACTTCGATACAAAAGAAATATAAGAAAGGAAAACGATAATATGACATCCTATCAATTAGAAGAACTTCAACAAATTATTAATAATGCAGAAAAGATTGTTTTCTTTTCCGGAGCAGGAGTTTCTACTGATAGTGGAATTCCTGACTTCCGTAGTCAAGATGGACTTTATCACCTCTCCTATAGTTATCCTCCTGAAACTATCATTTCACATTCCTTTTTCCTTCAAAATCCAGAAGAATTCTATCGCTTTTATAAAGATAAAATGCTTTATTTAGATGCGAAACCAAACGCTGTTCATCAATACATCGCCGATTTAGAAAAGGTAGGAAAAGTACGTGGTGTGATTACCCAAAATATTGATGGCTTACATACAGCTGCAGGTAGTACAAATGTATATGAACTCCATGGTTCTGTCTTAAGGAACTATTGTATGAAATGTCATAAAAGTTATGATGTGAAATATATCAAAGAAAGTGAAGGTGTTCCTTATTGCAGTTGTGGAGGAATGATAAAACCTGATGTTGTATTATATGAAGAATCTTTAAATCAAAGGGTATTAGAAGAATCCATTCAAGCTCTACAAGAAGCAGATGTACTCATCGTATTAGGTACTTCCCTTGTCGTGTATCCAGCTGCAGGACTTATTCGATACTTCCATGGGGAACATCTAGTCCTAATTAACCGAGACTTTACTCCTTATGATGCAGAAGCAGATTTATTAATTCATGATACCTTCAATAATATCTTTCCAAAGTTAGAGATTCCTACAAAAAAATAATCTTTTACAAGATTATTTTTTCTTTTTCTTTGGTTTTGTCTTTTGAACTTCTTTTACAAAGTATTCTTTAGCATCTTCCGTTGTTTTTCCTAGAGAAACACCTAATTCTTTAAAGAGATAGGTTTCTGCTTTCTCTAAGTATTCTCCATCAATAGCGGCTAATTTCTTATGGCTATCAATACGAGCTTTATTTCTCATATAAGATGTTTTTATAATACGAATCAAATCTTCAATTGAATCACCTTTTAGCATCGCTACGTATTGGCTCTTCATATTGGCAGGTTTATCTTCTAGAGGTTCAACATCATCATAGTTTTTTATGAGTAACTTGATTTCCTCCTTGGAGATTAAATCTCTTAAGTGTCCTGCTTTGTTCGAAACAGGTACAAGCATTTTCATACTTCCATCACTTTTGTCAAAGGGTTCCAAAACATAGCATTGTTCACCAGTCATATCACTTTTTTGTTTGCCAGAAACACGGCATACATCACGACGGTAAACAACAACGTCATTCTTTTTATACATGCTTGTTCCTCCCGTTATACGCTAAAATTATAACATTTTTTGGGGATTTTTGCCTGCATGGAAGGTTAAATAATTTGGAATAAAAAGAATTTTAAGTAAGACGTTTCAGGGACAGATAATAAAGATGGATGATCATAAGAAGCTTGTCTTTCTTCGACAAAACGAAGGCTTACATTCGCTTCTTTACTCGCTCTTAGTAGCATTTCTTTAAAAGCTTCACTATCCACAAAATGTGAACAGGAGCAACTTACTAGATATCCCCCTCTTTTTACGAGGCGCATACCTAATCCATTCATTTTTTGATAACCTCTTAAGGCTGCTTGGATTGTTTTACGACTCTTTGTGAAAGCAGGAGGATCTAATATTACAATGTCATATTTTTGATGATTGGTGATTGCTTGATTTAAATAATCAAAAGCATCTTCCACCACAAAGTTTATCTTATCTTCTAAATGATTTTGGAGTGCATTCCGTTTTGCGACTTCGATTGCATAATCGGATATATCTATAGCTGTAACTTCTTTCGCTCCACCTTTTGCGGCATTTAACGCAAATGATCCCGTATGTGTACAAATATCAAGAACACTTTTATCTTTTGAAAGCTCTTGAACACGTAAGCGATTCAGTTTTTGATCTAAGAAAAAACCTGTTTTTTGTCCATTCTCAACATCCACTTCATAAAG
>CADBUH010000005.1 GCA_902797775.1 uncultured Erysipelotrichaceae bacterium
ATGATATTCGCATCGACGGTCATACCAACACCAAGCACAAGAGCACCAATACCAGGTAAGGTAAATACAGCACCCATTAATGCATAGGTTCCAAAGATTGCCCAAATATAGGCCGCTAACATAATTCCTGCGATAATACCAGGAACACGATATTGGAAGATCATAAATAAGATAACCGCAGCGACACCAACTAAACCCGCAATCGCTGTTCTTCTTAATGCATCTTGACCATATTGTGCTGATACTACATTTGAACTAATTTCATCTAATTTAACTGGTAAAGAACCAGAGTTAATTAAGTTCGCTAAAGTACGAGCTTCTGCTTCGGTAAAGTTACCTTGAATAATACAGTCCCCATTAATTTCAGAATTAACAGATGCAGCACTAATATATTTTGCTTCCCCGCCTTCACTTTCAATTTGTCTTTGTGCAGCGTAGGAATCTCCTTCTTCATAATCTAACCAAATAATCATGATGTTATTGCCAGAACCACGAGAAGATACATCTCTTGTGATTTCCGCAAACTTATTTGCGTCTTGTACCTTAAGAGATACAATTGGTCGACCATCTTGATAAGCTAGAGAAGCTCCACCTTCTTGGATAATCGATGAGTCTGCTAATTCAACATCATTCACATCACGGAAGGTTAAATTCGCTGTTGTTCCTAACATTTGACGTGCACTCTCTTGGTCTTCAACACCCGCAAGTTGTACACGAATACGGTTATTCCCTTCTACTGTAATGATTGGTTCATTAACACCTAATACATTAACTCTTTTTTGAATGCTGTTCGTAACAGCAGTCATATCTACATCACCTTCACCATTTAAAGGATTTACTTCATAGAGGATTTCAAAACCACCTTGTAAGTCTAAGCCAAGGTGTAAACTATTCTTTATTAAATTAAAGGTTGACGCAATTAATGCCGCTAAGAGTATGACAACAAGTGCTAACCCCCATAACCCTTTTTTATTTGTTTCTTGTTTTTTCATGTCTTGCATTACCTCCTAATCAAATCTGTAAAATCCGATAATGTAGATGAGCTACTACCTGTGATTGCTTTTTTCGCAAGATATTTTACAACATCACTTGCTTTAATGCTCATAATATCATTGACTGCGACATAGAGAGATCTAGGACTTCTCTTTTGCCACATCCCATTACACGCATATTCCTCTAAGTTTTGATACGTGATATGTGTATTGGATTCACGCTGAAGTTGTTGTAATTTCATTACTAATGTCATTTGCACTTCCGTATTGTTAATATCGAAATATTGCTCACTCATTTCTTTTCCTCCAGCAAATGTATATTATAAACTAAAAAAGCATCTTATGTGCAACTAAGATGCTTTATTTTATATATTTTTTTATTTATTATTTATAAACCTAGGAAGTATCCAATCACCGCAAAGATTGCTCCACATAACCAAAACATATGGACAACTTCTGGTTCTTTCATCCCTTTCATCACAAAGGCGTAATGAATCGGTGTATAAGGGAATACTCTTTTATGGCGTAATTTAACAGATCCAATTTGAATCATGACACATAACGTTTCAATCACAAAGACGCCCGCAATCACAATTAGTGCCATCTCTTTCTTCAAAACCATCGCTAGGCCCGCTAATAAAGCACCTAGGGCTAAAGAACCCGTATCCCCCATAAAGACTTTCGCAGGTGTCACATTATAATAAAGATACGCAAGTAAAGCACCTATGACACTTGCCACAAAGATCATAATATCAATTCTTCCCTTATGAAGTGCAAATAAGAAGAATGGAATAAGCGCAATCACTTCACATCCTGCAGCTAAACCATCCATTCCATCCGTTAAATTAACCGCATTACTCGCTCCCGCAAACATCAATAAAATCAAAATAAAATAGAAGAATCCTAAAGAGATTGTCTGTTTCGTAAATAATAACGTAATATCTAAATTCGCATGTTCACGATAAACAAGAAAGAAGATAACTGCTAATAGGATTTGTAAACCAAATTTATAACGAGGTAATAACCCATCATTATTCTTTTTTACAGAAATTAAATAATCATCAATAAATCCAATTAATCCATATCCAACATATACTAAGATTAAAATCATTAATTCAAAATTAATCATGTTTGGAATTGTTAAACAGATTGTCACTACTACAGGTACCACAATAAATAAGATTCCACCCATAATCGGTGTTGCCCCTTTTTCTTGGTACTCTTTTAAACTATAGACACTTACAGATTGTTTAAAGCTAAGTTTCTTTAAAAACTTTATAAAAGAAGGCATCGTC
>CADBUH010000006.1 GCA_902797775.1 uncultured Erysipelotrichaceae bacterium
GGTGGTAATGCCGTAGCTGACTTCGTTGTCTTCGGTAGAATCGCTGGTGAACAAGCTTCTAAATAAGACTCTTAAACAAGTCAATAAGAAAACCAATAAGTTTGAACTTATTGGTTTTTTTATTGTTTAACGATGTAGAGGATTTCCCCTTCTGCATTCTTATCTTGAATCTTATATACCGTTACTGGTTTTGAACCATCTTCTAATTCTCCATCTGTAAATCTTACATATGTTTCTTCTACAGAAGTATCTTTATCTCTTTTCTTAACTAAGAATTTTCCATCCTCTAATAATTGGATATCAATAATCTTTGTTTCTCCCTTATCTATGATATACGCTCTTGAATAACAATAGACACCTTGTTTAATCATACGAGAGAAATCATTATAGGCACCAGGATTTAAAGTTTTTCCATCCTGTATCACAATCCATTCTTTTTCCATTGCTTCTTCTGGAGTTAAATTTAAATCAACTTCTTCAATCTTTCCATAAGGCCAAGCAATCTCATCATCTAGTTCCCATCCATAACACGCATCCCCCTTTTCATAAGAATAAACTAAGGTTGATGGGAACCCTCCATATTCTTCATGTTGGTAAAGAGATACATCATTTGTATCATCATAGTAGAAGGTTTTTCCATAACATTTATTCTCTTCATACATATGGAATGCATTATCTGCATCTTTTCCTAAGGAATAAGCACTACGATAACTGGTAAAGATTAACTTCCCCTCTTCTTCATTCTTATATTGGGTCCCAAAAGGAACTCTCCAAGAACGATTGGAAGCATCTTTAACCTGAATGGTGATAAATGGCATAAAGTACATTAATACAACAATCACTATGCCAAGAAGAAAACGTTTACCTGTATTTTTCAAAGAATACTCCTATTTCAAATGCTTCTTTTCAACTTCCATCATTTGGTTTACACGCTCTGCGTGTCTACCACCTTCAAACTCGGTTGTCACAAACTCATGCACAATCATCTTCGCCATCTCTACACCAACGACACGTGCCCCAAAGGTTAACATATTACAGTTATTGTGTAAGCGAGAATAACGTGCCGTATATGGTTCTGAACAGATACAAGCACGAATACCAGGAACTTTATTACATACAAGTCCAATTCCTAAGCCTGTACCACAAATTGCGATACCTAAATCAAGATTACCAGCAGCCACTTCATTCGCTACCTTTTCTCCCCATATAACATAAGAAGTACTTTGGTGTTCATCTGTTCCATAGTTCACAACTTCATGGCCCATACTCTCTAAGTAGTTTGTGATTTCTTGTTTCATTTCAATTCCAGTATGATCATTCGCAATACCAATTTTCATAATCTTACTCCTTTATCATTTGATCTTTATTATTTCGAATTCTAACAAGTAATAGAATCCCTACAAGACATACAAAGATTGAGATAAATTGAGAGGTTGATAAGATTCCTATAAAGCCTCTTTCCACATCCCCTCTTAAGAATTCAATCATAAATCTTCCAATACTATATAAGATCAAATACCACGCAGCGGTTTGGGGTCTTAACTTTTTATCATTGTATAGTTTAAATAACACTAAGAAGATACAGAAATCTCCAAGGGAAGAAATTAATTGTGTTGGTACAAGTGGAATACCAGCAGGTGCTAAAGAGTGTTCTGGAAACGTAATCCCAAAATGGGAATGGGTTTCTTTTCCATAACAGCATCCTGCAAAAAAACAACCAATTCTTCCAAATGCTTGGGCTAAGGCTACTTCTGGAATAATTAAATTAAAATAATCCATAAAGTTAACTTTCTTTATCTTACAGTAAATATAACCTCCTAGAATTCCCCCTAGGATACCCCCAAAGACTACCCATCCAGAACTATTTAATAAGAAATGAATTGGATCTTTTAGAAACTCATTAAAGTTAATAAGCACATAGGTTAATTTAGAACATAGATAACCTACAATTAAAGCCACATAGACGATATTATCTGCGATATTTTCATCTAATCCATTTTTTCTTGCTTGTCGATCTAGAATCCAAAATCCAACAATAATCCCTAAGGCTATCATAAATCCATAGCCATGTATGGTTAATGGTCCAATTGTAAACCAATCGTTATACATTCTCTTCTCCTTCAGATTCACTAGATTCTTCTTCAGGAAGCTTTAATTCAATATTCTCTTCTTCATAAGTAGGAATATTCATGGTTGCTTCATGAGGTTTATTCTCTAATACAATTGGTCCTGTATCACCAGGTAAAGGTGTAGGTTCTTTCTCTTCTTTTGCTTCACGTTCTAGTTTCTCAATACGTTCTTTATCCTTGATATATTTACTAATACGATTGGATAAATGAATGGAAGAGAATAAACTTGTAACACCACAATAGATAAATCCACCACCAATTAATTGGAATTGAGGAATTCCAAGTTTTAACACATCAAACATGATTAATAAACCAAAGATGATGGAAATAATCCCAAATAACGCATAAATCCAACTTGTCTTAAAGCCTAAACGACTCGCATCAATGGAATCTTGAATCAATGAGAATCCACCAATAATGATATAAATCGATAATAGAGATGGAACTAACTCTGTAAAGGTCTTCTTTTCATAAATGATAAGAACACCAATAAAAATCATAATGATTCCTTCCACAAAATCATCTCGATAGAGAGCTTGGCGGATATCCATAATTAAATATTTAATAATATGTATCGTTCCAATCACAATTACAGAAATTCCAATAATATCACAGATGATATTCTTTAATGTATTTGGATACATGCATAGGAAAGACCCTGCTGCTATATACGATATCGCCATCAATAATGCGTTCCATTTCATATTTTTAAACATAATCAAAACCTCTTTTCCCTTCTCTATTTTACACTTATACGCCTTTGTTTTCCATCAACATGTTACAATACTAGAAAGGTGGATAAAGAATATGAGAACAGTACTCGTAACAGAAAAACTAAGAGAGGAAACAATTCAAGAATTTAACGCTTTAGAAGGATATCAATTCCTATATAAATCTTTTGATGAGACTACCGAAGAAGAACGTAATCAAATTGATACAGTTATCGGTTTTCCAAAGAAAGATACCCTAGAACAACTTCCTAATCTAAAATGGGTTCAATTACTAAGTGCTGGAGCCAATCAATATACTTGGTTACCTGAACATATTCTATTAACGAATGCCTTTGGAGGATATGGGAAAGGAATCGCAGAATATTTAATCGCTACGACTTTAATGGTTCAAAAATATCTTCCTACTTATCTTGACCAACAAAAAGAACATAATTGGACACGTCATACCTTTGTGAAGACAATTGAAGATTCTAAAATCCTATGTGTAGGAATGGGAGGTATTGGAAGTGAATATTTAAAGCGTGCACATGCCCTAGGAGCTACTTGTTATGGTGTACGTAGAACCATTCATGATAAGCCAGAATTTGTAGAAGAACTCTATACGATGGATACCTTTGATAAAGTTTTACCTGAAATGGATGTGATTGCTTTATGTTTACCAGAAACACCAGAAACCATCCATATGTTTAATAAAGAACGTTTATTAAAGATGAAGAAGGATGCGATTCTCTTAAATATTGGTCGAGGTAGTGCGATTGTGACCGATGATTTAATGGAAGTTATGAAGGAAGGACATCTATTAGGTGCTGTTCTAGATGTTACAGATCCTGAACCACTTCCTCAAAATCATGCTTTATGGAATACACCACGCGTTTATATTACTCCACATATTTCAGGTGGTTTTTCAACCGATGCGAATTATTATAATGTCATTGCGGTTGTAAAAGAAAACCTCTTACGTGTACGTGATGGGAAAGAGGTTATTCATTCTGTAGATCGTAAACTTGGATATTAATTATAAGAAGAGTTTATATAATAGTTTGATTTGATTCTCTAATTCACGGCTAGACATACGTAATGCCCCTTGAGAGAAGATTGTATTTTGAATCAGTGCGTCTGAAGTTGCGACGATAAGACGATACTGATTTTTTAATTCATGTGCTTTCTTTTCAATATAGATATCGGCTGTCTCATTCGTTCTCGTGTAGACAACAGAGAATAAACCCTCTTTCTTCACATGTTCCATCTGTTTTTGGACTTTATATCCATCAAATACCACAATCACTCGACTACCTGTATAAGATTGGTAATGATGTAATCGCTCAATTAATTGATTCCGTGCTACTTCCATATTATCTTTTGCGATATCCTTTAAATCTTCCCAGGAAAAAATCATATTGTATCCATCAACGATTAAACATTGTGGTAATTGTTTTTGGATGGTTACTTTATCTGGTAATTCTTTCTTTTCTTGTTTTTTGGATTGTTGTTTTTCTTGTTTACGATTACGACCAAAGGTCATATCAAAAACACGTTGTAATTCTTCTTCGGATACTTTGGTTGTCGTATGTTGGATGGAATTAGAAGATGATGTTTGTTCTTTTAATTCGATATGCATATGTTCTTCTACTTCATCCCATGGCACAATGATTGCACTACCATGTTCACAGAAAACCGAATGCACAGGAGCACCTAAATCACTTTCTGGTTGATATGCTTTCTCTCGAATAATCTCTTCTTGATTAACACATGGATAATAGCCTCCATTTTGATAAGAGAATCTACCTGTTCCCTTTGTATAAGATAGTACTTCTGTATGATAATTCATAAGGTATCGACTAGGACCTTTACCATAGATGAGTACTTTCCCATCTTCTAAATTCTCTACACTTACATCCGCATGTTTATTTTCTAAATCAAATAAAGCTTTTGATACATAAGAAGGATCAAGTATTAATTGAAATTCATAATAAGGTTCTAAAAGAATCGAAGAAGCTTCCATAAGACCTTGTCGCACAGCTCTTAGACAAGCCTCTCTAAAGTCTCCCCCTTCGGTATGTTTCACATGTCCTTTTCCATCAATTAAAGTTATACATACATCGGTTAAAGGTGCTCCAATTAAAACACCTTTATGTTTTATATCACTTAATTGATTAAGAATGGTCTTTAAAAAAC
>CADBUH010000007.1 GCA_902797775.1 uncultured Erysipelotrichaceae bacterium
AATCTTCCGTGATGGCTATAATAAGGAACTTGATGAAGCAAGAAGTATCCAAAGAAGTGGAAGAACTTTTATCGCTGAAATGGAAGCAAAGGAAAGAGAACGAACAGGAATTAAAACATTAAAGATTGGTTATAATAAAGTCTTTGGTTATTATATTGAAATTTCTAAGGCAGCCGCAAAAGAAGTAAAAGAAGATTGGGGATATATTCGTAAACAAACACTCGTAAATAATGAACGTTTTATTTCTCCTGAATTAAAAGAAAAAGAAGATGCGATCTTACATGCGGAAGAAAACGCTATTCGTATTGAAAAACAATTATTCCATGAATTATTAGAAGATATTCGAAAAGAACTTCCATCTCTACAAAAACTAGCACAAGCCTTAGCGGAGATTGATTGTTATGGGGCACTTGCGGAAGTAAGTGCGAAACATGGTTATATTCGTCCTACATTTACAGATGATCAATTTGAAATTATTAATGGAAAGCATCCTATCTTAGATGCGATGATGAAAGATCCAAAATATGTAGCGAATAGTATCTCCATGGATGAAGAGAAAAGTATTCTACTAATTACAGGTCCTAATATGGGTGGTAAATCAACGTATATGAGACAGATTGCGTTATGTGTCATCATGGCCCAAATGGGATGTTATGTTCCTGCGAAAGAGTGTCATATGCCACTCTTTGATAAAATCTTTACACGTATTGGTGCTTCCGATGACATCTTAAGTGGTCAATCTACTTTTATGGTAGAAATGAATGAAGCAAATTTAGCTTTAAGTAACGCTACCGATAAATCACTCATCTTATTTGATGAAATTGGTAGAGGAACTTCTACTTATGATGGAATGGCACTTGCACAAGCGATGATTGAATATATCGCAACTTGTGTTCATGCGAAAACGTTATTCAGTACACACTATCATGAATTAACGACTTTAGCCGATTCGATTCCTGTTATTCATAATGTTCATGTGGTGGTAAAAGAAGATAATGAAAAGGTGACATTCTTATATAAAGTAAAAGAAGGAAGTGCAGATCGTTCCTATGGTATTAATGTAGCACGTTTAGCAGGACTTCCAGAAGCTGTATTATCACGTGCGAAGGAACTTCAAAAAGAATTGGAATCAAAGAAGCGAGTTGTACAACAAAATTTCCAATTAATTGAAATGGAAAAAGAAGATCCAGTAGCGAAAGAGATTAAGAAACATTTAGAAGCGATTAATGTGGATGATTTATCGCCACGTGATGCTTGGCAAATGTTGGCAGATTTAAGTGAGAAGGTGAAAAAAGATGGAACAGAATAAGATTATTATTCGTGGTGCAAAAGAGAATAATTTAAAGAATATTTCACTTGAAATACCAAGAAATAAACTCGTTGTAATGACGGGATTATCTGGAAGTGGGAAAACTTCACTTGCCTTTGATACGATCTATGCCGAAGGTCAAAGAAGATATGTAGAATCACTTAGTGCTTATGCAAGACAATTCTTAGGTGGAGTTGAAAAACCAAATGTTGAATTAATTGAAGGATTATCTCCATCCATTTCCATTGATCAAAAGACAACTTCCAACAATCCTCGTTCTACGGTAGGAACGGTAACGGAAATCTATGATTACTTACGTCTTTTATATGCACGTGTAGGAGTTCCATATTGTCCAAACCATAATATTCCTATTACAGGTCAAACCATCACTGAAATGGTAGATCAAGTAATGGCGAGTGAAGAAGGAACAAAGTTAACCATCTTAGCGCCAATTGTTTCAAACCGTAAGGGAACTTTTAAAGATACCTTTGAGAAGTTATTAAAAGATGGATATGTACGTGTAAGAGTGGATGGGGATATTAAACTTTTAGAAGATGATATCGAATTAGAAAAGAATAAGAGACATGACATTGATGTTGTGGTGGATCGTATTGTAAAGAAAGAAGATTCTAGAAGTCGTATTCATGATTCATTAGAAACTGCACTTAATTTAGCAGATGGTAAAGTGAATGTCTTAATGGATAATAAAGAAGTTCTATTCTCTAGTAATTATGCATGTAAGATTTGTGGATTTTCCATTCCTGCTTTAGAACCTCGTTTATTTTCTTTTAATGCACCACTTGGTGCTTGTCCTACCTGTAATGGATTAGGATTTACAGAAGAAGTAGATGTCGATTTATTAATACCAGATGATTCATTATCCATTAATGAAGGTGGAATTAAATACTATAAAGGGATTGCGGGAACAGAAAATATTGAATGGCAAACTTTTGAAATCCTTTGTAATAAATATCATATTGATATGGATAAACCTCTTTCTAAATTTACTAAGAAAGAGATGAATATTATTTTATATGGAAGTGATAAACCGATTAAATATTCCTATACTTCAAGTAGTGGGAATAAGTATGAAAGGTTTGACTATATTGAAGGTGTAAAAGCTTTAATTGAAAGAAGATATGTGGAGACTTCTTCTGCGTGGAGTAAGGATTGGTATCATTCCTTTATGTTTGAATCCATCTGTCCAACTTGTAAAGGAAAACGTCTTAATGAACAAGCTCTTGCGGTAAAAGTAGGAGAAAAGAATATCATCGAATTTACCGAACAATCCGTCGTCAAAACAATCGATTATGTTCATTCTTTAAAACTAACCGAAACACAAATGAAGATTGCGGATTTAGTACTTAAAGAAATTAATAATCGTTTAAACTTTTTGAAAGATGTCGGTTTAGATTATTTAACACTTGATCGTCTAGCAGGAACTCTTTCAGGAGGAGAAGCACAACGTATTCGTTTAGCGACACAGATTGGTTCACGCTTATCCGGTGTTTTATATGTCTTAGATGAACCTAGTATTGGTTTACACCAAAGAGATAATGCGAAATTAATTCAAACCCTTAAAAATATGAGGGATTTAGGGAATACCTTGATTGTGGTTGAACATGATGAAGAAACAATGATGGAAGCTGATTGGATTGTGGATATTGGACCAGGTGCTGGTATACATGGTGGTGAACTTGTAGCAGAAGGAACACCAAAAGAAATCATGGCTTCTAAGAATTCGATTACTGGACAATATTTATCTGGTGTAAAGAGAATTGATGTTCCTGAAACAAGAAGAAAAGGAAATGGGAAATCCGTTGAAATCATTGGGGCAAGTGAACATAACTTAAAGAAGATTAAAGTGAAATTCCCTCTAGGTAAATTTGTAGTTGTGACAGGAGTATCTGGAAGTGGAAAATCTACACTTGTGAATGAAATCTTCATGAAGGCAGTACAACTAAATCTAGGAAGAATGAAACGTGTTAAACCTGGTAAATTTGAAAAGATTAAAGGGGTTAATAAC
>CADBUH010000008.1 GCA_902797775.1 uncultured Erysipelotrichaceae bacterium
AACATCAAATCATCAAAATGTAAGAACATTTTTTCAATATCTGTAAATTGGTTTTGGACAGTTGGCCATACAAAACTTAATTGACTTTGGTTTTCTTGTGCTTGTGTTTTTAATTCTCTAAATTGTCTCTTAAGATCTGTGATTTCAGAACGTTGTTCTACTTCTTTTTGTAGAACTTCATCAAGTAAAGTAGATAAGTTCTTAACTTGTTCTTCTGCTAGATCCATACTAGCATCTAAATCTTTAAGTTCTAGGTTTGCTTTACGAAGTTTACCTACTAAAATATCATCTTCAATATCAGCTAATGAAGAAGAAATTTGTTTTAGATTCGCTTCAGCTTTATCAAAATCCTCTTTTGATTGTTGAACCTTTTTCATTGCTTCTGGGTCAACTCTACTAATTTTGATAGCACGATTAAGATTAAATGCTAAAGGTACTGTCTTTGCAGCGTTATAACGTACTTCAATATCCTTCAAAGCATTTCTTAAACGATTTGATTTAACTCTTTGCACAATAAACCAGATTAATAATAAAACAATTAAAATTGCGATAATGATAATAACTGTTTTATTAGATAAGAATTTTAAGACCTTGTCCATTCCTATAACTTCCTCTCATATACCATATTATTCTACCACAATATAGAAAAACTATTCATTTAATTTGACGAATATATATAATTTTAGTATTATTATCTTCGCGTCTAGTAATGGCAGCTTACAGAGTCTAGTACAAGGCGTTGTTAACAAGTTTATCTTGTAACCAAAGTAACTTGCTGCAATAAGTGAAATGGAATCATAACGACACCCTACTATTGATGATCTGTACCTGTTATTGTCATGGCCAAAGAATATAAGGAGGATGAAACATGGCACGCTACACAGGACCGGTATGGAAAAAGTCTCGTCGTTTGAGTTTTTCTGTCTTAGACTCCGGTAAAGAATTTACAAACGGCAAAAATGGAAAACCACGTAGAACTTATGCACCTGGTCAACATGGACCAACAAAACGTGTAAAGTTAAGTGGTTATGGACTCCAACTTCGTGAGAAACAAAGAGTTCGTAACATGTATGGAGTTAGTGAACGTCAGTTCTATAACACATTCGTTAAAGCTCAAAACCAAGAAGGTATGGCAGGTTACAACTTCTTAGTAATGCTTGAATCTCGTTTAGATAACTTAGTTTATCGTATGGGTTTCGCTACAACAAGAAGAGCTGCTCGTCAATTAGTTAACCATGGTCACATTGAAGTAAATGGAAAGAAATTAGATATCCCATCTGCTCAAATTAAACCAGGTTCCGTAATTTCTGTTCGTGAGAAATCACTCAACATGAAACCAATTGTTGAATCATTAGATTCTATCTATGCAGCACCTGAATATGTATCTGTAGATAAAGAAAACAAAAAAGGAACTTATGTTAGAGTTCCTGAACGTACTGAGTTAAGTCAAGATATTAACGAAGCACTTATTGTCGAATACTATAACAGATAAGGTTCACATAAAAACCACTCAAATGAGTGGTTTTTTTATTTTTCCATATGTCTTTTTATAATTACTCGAATGATATCTGCTGCTAGTTTTACATCATCATTGCATACGACATATTTATATTCCCCAATAGTTTCCATTTCTTTTTCCGCTTTTGCAAGACGTTGTTGAACCACTTCTTCTGGTTCTGTCTTACGACCACGTATACGTTTTTCTAACTCTTCCATACTTGGTGGAATAATATAGATTGTGAGTGCATCTGGACACTTTTCTCGAATCTGTCGACACCCTTCTACCTCAATCTCTAAAATCACATTCTTACCCTGTTCTCTTAAATCATTTACAGCTTTTAACGGAGTCCCATAGAAATTTCCTACAAATTCAGCCCATTCTAATAATTCTCCATTATCAATGGCACGTTGGAATTCTTCTTTCGTAACGAAATAGTAATTCACACCATCCACTTCACCTTCTCTTTTTTCTCTTGTCGTCATCGAAACTGAATACGAGAGATTTAAATCTGGATCGTTCATAAATTCTTTTAGAACGGTACCTTTTCCCACACCAGATGGACCACTAATAACAATCAATAAACCCTTTGTCATATTATGCCTCCGTATACTTAAAGGTTACCTAAGAAAATG
>CADBUH010000009.1 GCA_902797775.1 uncultured Erysipelotrichaceae bacterium
AGTTGTCGAATCCTTCTAAGTCTTTGAAACCATTTTGAATTAATACAATCCCAAATCACTTCATAGTTCACATGGATATAACCATGAATTGGATCACGCATAACTTTTGTTTCATTTAATTGATTAAACATAGTTCTATCCCTTTATCTCTTCTAATAAAACAACGGCTTGTGCTAAGACACCTTCTTCTCTTCCTACAAATCCTAACTTTTCTCCACGTGTTGCCTTCACACTAATACGATCCATATCACATTCTAGTATTTCACTATAATTCTTACGCATTTGTTCAATATGAGGTTTCATCTTAGGTCTTTCAATTAAGATTAAACTATCGATATTTCCTATTTGATATCCCTTTTCTTTCATCATCTTTCCAACTTCTTTTAAGATTAATAAAGAGTTAACCCCTTTCCATTTCTCATCGGTATCTGGAAAATGATGCCCTAGATCACCTAACGCAAGTGCTCCAAGAATAGCTTCTGCGATAGCGTGGGTTAACGCATCCGCATCACTATGTCCTTCAAGTCCTTTTTCATGAGGGATTTCCACACCTCCTAGAATTAGTTTTCTACCTTCTACTAATCGATGAATATCTGTTGATTGACCAATACGCATATCTTTACTCCTAATCTAGTTTTAGATTACATGTATTATGATTTTTTCTCAAGTTATAATAGTTTTATGGAATGTAAGATGATTTTACCAAAAGAAGTTCTCGCTTGTATAGAATTGTTAGAAAAGAATGGAAAAGAAGCGTATGTGGTCGGTGGAGCGATACGTAGTTTTTTATTGGGTCATGAGATCCATGATTATGATCTTACGACGAATGCATTACCAGAAGAAATGCATCAAATCTTTTTAGAAGAGAAAGTCATTGATACTGGTTTAAAACATGGAACACTTACCGTCATTAAGAATCATCTTCCAATTGAAATTACAACCTATCGTAAAGATACAACCTATCTTGATCATCGTCATCCTGATGAAGTAATCTTTACGACTTCTTTAGAAGAAGATTTAAAACGTAGAGATTTCACAATGAACGCAATCGCTTATCATCCAACAAAAGGATTTATCGATCCTTTTGAAGGAAGAATGGATATTGAGAAAGGATATATACGAACCGTAGGAAATCCTTCACAACGTTTTGAAGAAGATGCGTTAAGAATTCTAAGAGCACTTCGTTTTAGTAGTGAATTAGGATTTACGATTGAAGAAGAAACTTCTTCCACAATTCATCAAAAGAAAGAAGACCTACAATATATCTCCATGGAACGAATTCAAATGGAATGGATGCGTTTATTACTTGGAAAAAATGTTGAACATGTATTAAAGAATTATAAAGATGTCTTTGAAATATTCTTACCTGAATTTAAGAAGTATTCAATGGAAGAATGGGATTCAATCATTTCAATTCTTCCAACCACTTCACAAAACTTTCCTATCCGCTTTAGTATCTTATTAACTTCCATTAAAGTTTACTTACCTTCTTCTTTCTATCGTCGTTTAAAATTTTCTAATGCCTTAAAAAAGGAAATAAAAACCTTTTTAGAGTATGCGAATCATCCTGTTGATACCACAATCTCTTTACGTCTATTATGTGGGAAGATGGAACGAATGATTCTTCCTTATTTAGAGTATCGTTGTGCTTTAAATCCTTCCCTCAATAAAAAAGAACTTCAAGAAGAAGTTCAAAGAATCTTAAGAGAAGATACCTATTGTTTAAAACAATTAAAAATAAATGGGAATGATTTAATATCTCTTGGTCTACAAGGTCCAAAGATTCAAGAAACATTAGATGCATTATTAGATGCGGTTATACATAATAAATGCCTCAATGAATATGAGGCACTGTTAGATTATTATAAGACTTCTTTAATCTCTGATAATAAATTATAGAGACCATCTTCGGATAAGACTCCCCGTTTTAAATCGATTGGGAAAAAACCTTGTTCATCTTTTTCAAAGTCTTCTTTCCATAAACGACTTTGGTAATAGGCATTTAATAAATGGAGATAATATTTCACTTCGAAATTGATCTCTTTTTTCTTTAGCGAGGATAAAACCATATTAAAGAGTGCTTCCATCTTTTTTACACGCTCAATCGCATCTTCTGGAAAGATAACCTTTTGATAAGCATTTCTTAAAGAACCATCTTGCATCTTTACAATTCCAGTATAAAGAAAGCCAAACTTTTGAATCGCATTTTGCATCGATTGATTATCTTTATGGGTATCAATCCTTAGGTTATAAACATCTCGATTTAAAGCTTCATCTTCCGCATATTGAAAGAACTCTTGGGCGATTCCTTTCCCTTTTTCACTAGAACGTATCGCGATACGATGAATAACCCCATAAGGTAAATCATTTAACCATTCTCCATGAATTTCATGATAATTAGGATCTACTTCTAACTTAATACAACAAGTTCCAATCACCTTATCATTTTCTTCATAGACATAACTAACACCTCGATCAATATCTTCTTGGATATCCTCTGCTTCTGGATAAGGACCTTGCCATTGATCAATGTTTTGGGATTTTAGATAGTCTTTCGCATCTTGTATGATTTCTAAGATACTAGGAATATCTTCATAGGTACTCTTTCTAATTGTCATCGTTTTTTAAAAAAGCGGTATAACCGCTTTCCTTTCTATAGTTTTGTAAATTGTTCTACATCTAAGACAAAGATAGTAGCTCCACCAACTTGTACTTCAACTGGGAAAGATGCATATCTACCAATGTCATAACTTGCTGTAGATGGAACAATTTCTGTTCTTCTTTGGGATTCTTTACCAATGATTTCAATACAATGATCTACGTTTTCATCTTCTGTACCAACAATAACTGTTGTATTTCCTGCACGTAAGAAACCACCTGTTGTAGCTAAACGTGTAACGGAGAAATTCTCTTTTGTTAATGCAGAGGAAACGCTAGATGCGTCATCGTTGGATACAATTGCGAGAATAAGCTTCATACTCTTTTCCTCCTTATCCTATTCTTTATTGTAACACGTACAAGATTAAACGTTAAACCGGAAGAAAACGATATCTCCATCTTTCATGACATATTCTTTTCCTTCAGAACGTATCTTTCCATGTTCTTTTAGAGCTAGTTCTGTTTTATATTCCATAAGATCTTCATAGGAATAAATTTCAGCACGAATAAACCCTCTTTCAAAATCTGTATGGATAACACCTGCACATTGAGGTGCTTTCATTCCTTCTTTAAACGTCCAAGCTCTACATTCTGGTTCTCCTACGGTAAAGAAAGTTCTTAAACCTAATAAGTGATAAGCAGCTTGAATAATTTCTTCTAAACCACTACGTTTAATTCCTAAATCTTCTAAGAAAGCAATCTTTTCTTCTTTACTTAAACTAGAGAGTTCATGTTCAAGTTTTGCACTAATTGCGATACAAGCACTTCCTTCTTTTTCAGCGAATTCTTTCACCACTTGATAGTAATGATTATCTTCAGGACTACCTACTTCATCTTCACTCATATTTGCGACATAGATGACTGGTTTCGCTGTTAATAAGGAGAAACCTTTTAAATAATCTAGTTCTGTATCATTGAGTTCTAATAAACGAACTGGTGTCCCTTGTTCAAGTGCTTCTTTTAATTTCTTTAATACTGCATATTCTTGAACCGCATCTTTTTCTTTTGTTTGGGCTTTTCTTTCTACTTTTGAAATACGATTATCAACCGTTTCTAAATCTGCGATACATAATTCAACATTGATTTCTTCAATATCACGTAGAGGATCAACACTTCCTTCTACGTGCATAATATTTGAATCATCTAAACAACGTACCACATGACAGATTGCATCGGTTTGACGAATATGGGATAAGAATTGGTTTCCTAATCCTTCTCCCTTGGATGCCCCTTTTACAAGTCCTGCAATATCTGTAAATTCAAATGTGGTATAAATCGTTTTCTTAGGATGAAATAACTCTACAATGTTTTCCATCCTTTCATCCGGTACTTCTACCACTCCTACATTTGGCGCAATCGTCGCAAATGGATAATTTTCCGCTAAGACTTGGCTATTCGTAATAGCGTTAAATAATGTGGATTTTCCTACATTAGGTAATCCTACAATTCCTGCTGTTAAAGGCATATCTAATTACTTCCCTTCTACTTCATGGTGTTCAATTACACGCTTTAATCTTTTCTCAAAGGAACTACGTGGCATCATCGCAATGGAACCACATCCTTCACATTGAATCTTAATATCCGCACCCATTCTCGTAATCTTAAAAATCTTAGAACGTGTTTTACATGGGTGTTCTTTTTTCATCTCTACAATGTCATTTAATCCATATTCAGGTACTATCATTTTTCTCTTTCCTCATAGGCACGCATTGTATTACTTAATAGCATACATATCGTCATAGGTCCAACCCCTTTCGGTACAGGTGTAATACCTCTTACATGTTCTTTTACATCTTCAAAGTCCACATCTCCACATAACTTTCCATCTTCCATACGATTAATACCTACATCAATAACGTAGGCTCCTTCTTTCACAAATGTATGGTTCACAAACTTTTCTTTCCCCATCGCTACAACTAAGATATCAGCTTGTCGACATACTTCTTCCATATTCTTTGTATGAGAATGACATACGGTAACTGTCGCATTTTCATTTTGAAGAAGACGCGCAACCGGTGCACCCACTAAGTTACTTCTTCCAATTACTACAGCTGTTTTCCCATCTATTTCACAATTCATATATTTCAGAAGTTCCATAATCCCTAATGGTGTACATGGCACAAATCCAGGTTGACCAGAATAGAGATTTCCTACATTCAAAGGATGTAGACCATCCACATCTTTCTTAGGATTAATCTTTAGTAACGCCTTTGTTTCATTTAGGTGTGAAGGAAGAGGTAATTGGACTAAGATTCCATCTACTTCTTCATCGTTATTACACTGTTCAATCGTTTCTTCCACTTCTTCTTGCGTAGCTGTTTCTTCTAAATGATAGAACTTACTTTCAATCCCTACTGAAGCACACGCTTTTTCTTTTCCTTTTACATAAGAAAGAGATGCAGGATTATTACCCACTAAAATAACAGCGAGACAAGGAATACGTTTTCCTTCTTGTTTTAATACATCTACCTTTTCTTTTAATTCCCCGCGAATCTCTTTCGCTAGTTCACTTCCATAATAAACATTTTCCATCTTATATATCCTCACTTGAATCCAACAAGATTGTGACAGGTCCATCATTCAATAGTTTTACCTTCATATCTGCCCCAAAGATTCCTTCTTCTACTTTCAATCCTTGCGTTCTTAAATAATCATTAAATTTTAAATATAAAGCACTTGCGTGTTCTGGTGAACCTGCTTTAGAGAAGCTAGGGCGATTTCCCTTTGAACAATCCGCAAATAAAGTGAATTGGGAAATCGAAAGTATCTCTCCTTGAACTTGATCAAGGGATAAATTCATCTTTCCATTTTCATCTTCAAAGATACGTAATTTACGTATTTTATCTGCCATCTTATAAACAATCGTTTCATCATCTTCATTCGAGATACCTACAAGTAATAAATACCCTTTCTCGATAGCCCCATGAACATTACCATCAATTGTTACAGATGCTTCTTTAACTCTTTGTACGACAACTTTCATAGTAATAGTATATAACAAAAAGGATAGTCTTGAGACTATCCTTGAAAGGATTCTAATACTTCAGAGGCAAAGTTCTCTGCCATCCTTAAGTCACTATTATTAGGTCGATCCCCATTTAAGAATAAGAACTTTCCTTTTAATGAAAGATGTTTAGGATAAACGGTAATCCCTTTATGTTCTAAGAGGTTCACAATTAATTCCGTTCGATCTTTACCACTTGCGGAAGTAGAGAAGAGTGCAGCCCCTTTAATTGTATTCACTGGTAAGTTATCTAAATAATTTAAAAGTGCTTGATCTGGTTTACCTGCATAGACTCCCATTCCAATAAAGAGTAAATCGGTTTCTCCAATCGCATGTGGTTCACTCACATCAATCGCTTCCACTCCACAAACAGCTGCGATTGCTTTCGCAACTTTTTCTGTATTTCCTTTTTTTGACAAATATACAACATTCACTGTAGCCATATCTTTAATCCTTTAATATCTTTGAAACTAGACCATTTATAAATGATAGTAATAATGAAGTAACAATCGCACCCATCAGTGAACTCACTTCTCCTCCTGAATAGTTCACCACAAACATTAAGATTGCTCCATTAATGACAAAGGTTAATAAACCAAAAGTTAATACATTAAGTGGTAATGTAAGAACCTTTACAATTGGTTTAATTGTAGCATTGATGAGACCTAATGCAATGGATGTCGCAAGGACAGAACGTGCATCAGGAAAACCCAATCCTCCCGTAACATATTCAATAATCGTTAGAGAGATAGCGTTAATAAGCGCTGTTTTAATAAAGTTCTTCATGGGAGTAGTTTAGCATTTTTTCTAAACAAGTAAAGACTTGTGCTTTTTCAATTATTGGATTATAGAATCTACTCCTTCAACACCTGCACAAAGTAAGGCAAGTAGTAAAGCGATTTGACATCCCTTAAACGCATCTTTTTCTTGGAATTGTTCTTGAAGAGAATGACATTTTGAATCATAATCTTCTCCTCCTCCTAGACACACTGCAGGTAATCCACCTTCTAATGCTCGACTACAGTTTGTAGAACCACCATGTCCTAACTGTGGTTCTTCACAACCTAGATAATGAGATATAGCCATCGCACCTTCAACAATTGTAGCGTGACTATCTTGGGTACCTGCATTTACATCCATAAAGTGTTGATAGGTATAGGTGATTTCATTTTTACCCCAACGAAGTGTTTCTTCCTTACAAGCTTCTTCAATACATGTAAAGATTTTCGTTCTTAATTTTTCTAATTCTTCTTGTGAATTGGAACGGAAGTTTAAAGTAAAGGTAGCTTTATC
>CADBUH010000010.1 GCA_902797775.1 uncultured Erysipelotrichaceae bacterium
AGGTTTTGATGTTTATCAAAACGATATTTATTTATGCTTAAAAGAAAAATATGATGTAATTCTTTCCGATCAACCAGACTATCTAGTTTATTCTGTCTTTGGATTAGAACATCTAAACTATGACTGTATTCGTATATTTTATACGGGAGAATGTTATACGCCTAATTTTAATGAATGTGATTATGCGATTGGTATTGATCGCTTTGAATTTGAAGATCGCTATATTCGTATTCCTATTTATCGTATGAATCAATATAAAAATAATTTTTTAAAGTTATTCAATCGTAAACCTTTTACCAAAGAAGAGTTAGATCAAAAGAAGGGGTTCTGTTCCTTTGTGTATTCGAATTGTTTTGCACAAAGTGCACGTGCTCGAATGTTTGATCTTTTATCCAAATATAAGAAAGTATCTTCTGGAGGAAGATATAAAAATAATATTGGTGGAGCAATCAAGGATAAAGATGCCTTCTTAGGTGACTATAAGTTTAATATTGCCTTTGAAAATGCTTCTTTTAAAGGTTATACAACCGAAAAGATTGTGGATGCATTTGCTGCAAATACATTACCGATCTATTATGGAGATCCTGATGTAGTAAAGGATTTTAATGAAAAAGCATTCATCAACTGTAATCAGTTTTCTTCTTTAGAAGAGGCGATTGAATATATTAAGAAGGTTGATCAAGATGATGCATTATATCTTCAAATGATGAATGAGAATCCACTTAATCAAACTTATAACGAAAATGAGTTAAAAGATTTCTTATATCATATCTTTGACCAAGAATATAAACTCGCTTCTAGACGTACAAAATCAATCACATCAAATGATTATGAATTACTCTTAAAGCGTCATCAATTCTTTGAAAAGAATATTTATCCAAATTATCGAAGGATTAAAAATCAATTAACACGAATTAAAACAGGAACGTTATTAACGAATAAAAAGAAATAAAATTATGAAAGTATTAGTTACAGGCGCAAATGGATTTATCGGAAAGAACTTATGTCTTCATCTTCTTGAACAAGAACATGAAGTTTTAAAGTATGACCTAGATACACAGGTACCTCTTTCTGAGTTAGTGGAAGCGTGTGATTTTGTGATGCATTTAGCGGGTGTAAATCGACCACAGAAAGAGGAAGAATTTACGAGCGGGAATGCAGATCTTACCAAAGAATTATTAACTTTATTAAAAGAATCCAATCGTAAGATACCAATCTTATTAAGTTCTAGTATCCAAGCAGAACGTGATAATCCTTATGGGATTAGTAAAAGACAAGCAGAAGAATATGTGAAAGAATATGGAAGAGAAACAGGGGCACCCATCTATATTTATCGTTTAGAAAATGCATTTGGGAAGTGGTGTAAACCAAATTATAATTCCGTGATTGCGACATTCTGTCATAATATCGCACGTGATTTACCAATTGAAATTCATGATGAAAATACAGAAATAACCTTTGTCTATATTGATGATATTGTAAAAGAGTTTATATCTTGTTTAACAAAAGAAGGATCATTTGAAATCCTTCATGTTACACCTACTTATAAAGTTTCTTTAGGTACTTTAGCTTCCTTATTGAAATCATTTAAGGAATCAAGAAATACATTAGAGTTACCATATCTAGAAGATGGATTTGAAAAGAAATTATATTCAACCTATTTATCTTATTTACCTGAAGATCAATTCTCTTATCCATTAAATAGTCATGTGGATATGCGAGGCTCTTTTACGGAATTTATTCGTTCTAAAGATCGTGGTCAAGTATCCGTAAATATTCAACATCCAGGTATCATTAAAGGAAACCATTACCATCATACAAAGAATGAAAAATTCTTAGTCGTTGCAGGACAAGGTATTATCCGTTTCCGTAAACTTGGAGAAGAGACAATTATTGAATATCCTGTTTCTTGTGAAAAACTAGAAGTCATTGATATTCCTGTAGGATATACCCATGACATCATTAATACAGGTGCCACAGATATGGTTACCATCATGTGGGCAAATGAAGAATTTGATGCAGAAAATCCAGATACATATTATGAAGAGGTATAAAAGTGAAAGTTGCCTATATTAATTCGGTAGCAGGATTTGGAAGTACAGGGAAAATATGTGTAGAACTCTCCACCATGGAAGGCATTGATGGAAAGATTTACTATGGTCGTAAGAAGAACTATAGTGATGTGAATGCTTATCAAATGACACACTTTCTTGGGAATGTGAATCAAACCATCCAAACTTTTTTCTTTGGAAAACATGGATTATCAAATACTTCTGAAACGAAGAAGATGATTGAAAACTTAAAAGCCTTTCAACCAGATCTCATTCATCTTCATAATCTTCATGGTTTCTATATGAATGTGGAAGTTCTCTTTCAATATCTAAAAGAAAGTAAGATACCTGTGATATGGACACTTCATGATTGTTGGAGTTTTACAGGACATTGTGCGCATTATGAAGCAGTAGGATGTGAGAAGTGGAAGACACTCTGTAAAGATTGTCCAAATCTTATGACGTATCCTTATACCATCAATCAAACAAATATAGAAAAGAATTATCGAAAGAAAAAAGAAATCTTTACCTCTTTAGAAGAAAACCAAATGGTGATTGTAACACCATCACATTGGTTAAAAACACAAGTTGAACAATCTTTCCTTAAGAAATATAAAGTTCAAGTAATTCATAATGGAATTGATTTAAATGTATTCTATCCTAGAGAAGTAGAATCGAAACAAGATAAAACCATTCTTCTTGCGTGTGCGAGTGCTTGGACAAAAGAGAAGGGGTTAAATGATTTAATTGAATTATCCAAACAATTAAATGCGAAGGAACATTTAATAGTGATAGGAGTAGGAGAAAGACTAGGAAAACTTTTTGATTCTTCACACACTACGACTATTCAAAGAACAGAAAATATTGAAGAATTATGTAAGTACTATTCAAGTGCAGATATCTTTTTAAATCCTACGTATCAAGATACCTTCCCAACGGTGAATATCGAAGCTCTTGCGTGTGGATGTCCTGTTATAACGTATCCTACAGGAGGATCGGTTGAAATCATTGATGAAAAGACAGGTATGGTCACAAAAGAAAAGAATGTAGCTTCTCTTTTAGATGCGATTCGAAATCATAAAGATTGGAAGAAAGAAGATTGTATAGAGCGAGCTTCCCAATTTAATCGTGAAGAAATGTTAAAGAATTATTATAATTTATATATATCCTTAGTGTCAAATTTAACGGGGAATAACCCCAAATAAGTATATGAAGTAGTACTAGAGATAGTGCTACTTTTTAGAATATAAAT
>CADBUH010000011.1 GCA_902797775.1 uncultured Erysipelotrichaceae bacterium
AGACCCTACAAAACTTTACAGGTAAATATGTGAAACCCTACGTTACTTTACAGGTAGGGGTCTGACCCTACAAAAATTTACATAGTCGTTTTTTCTTATGTTTTCGATTAGACAGAACTCTATTTATATGGTATAAATGTATTTGTGTTGATCAGGACAACATTATCTTGACTAGATGTAGAGAGACGATTGTTTGGTGAAAAATCGTTGATAGAATTGATAATTACCACCTGTGAGCTTCATCTTAATCGATGACGTATCTCTGCGTTAAAGAGATCGAGGTGTCCGTAATTTACGGGAAGTAAGGTGGTACCGCGCAATCAAATTTGCGTCCTTCAAGTGAGGGGCGTTTTCTTTTGTAGGGAGGAATAAATATGATTAACTTTAAAGAAAATGAAGAACTTAATACGTTGAACCATAGTTGTGCACATTTAATGGCTCAAGCAGTAAAGCATTTGTATCCAAATGCGAAATTCTGGGTTGGTCCAGTCGTTGAAGAAGGATTTTATTATGACATCGATTTAGGGGATGATGTTATTCGTGATGAAGATTTAGATAAAATCGAAAAAGAAATGAAAAAGTGCGCGAAAGATGCGAAGAAGATTGTTCGTCATGAGATAACGAAAGAAGAAGCCTTAGAGATGTTTAAGGATGATGAATATAAGATTGATTTAATCAGTCGTATGGATGATCATGAACAAGTTATTTCTTGTTATACACAAGGAGACTTTACAGACCTTTGTAGAGGACCTCATGTGGATAATACAAAACTATGTAGATACTTTAAATTATTAAAACACTCTGGTGCATATTGGAAGGGTGATGAAAACAATAAAGTATTACAACGTATCTATGGTGTATGTCTTCCTACACAAGAAGAATTAGAAGCACATTTAGCTGATTTAGAAGAAGCGAAATTACGTGATCATAGAAGACTAGGTAAAGAATTAGAAATCTTTATGTTCTCAGATGTTGTAGGTGCTGGTTTACCAATGTGGTTACCAAATGGATTCACGATGCGTCGATTATTATCTGATTACATTATGTATAAAGAACTTGCACAAGGATATGTACATGTTATGACTCCTTCTGTAGTATCCACAAAACTTTATAAGATTTCTGGACACTTAGAACACTATAAAGATGATATGTTCCCAATTATGGAAAGAGATGGTAATGAATTCTGTTTACGTCCTATGAATTGTCCTGAACATATGATGATGTATAAGAGTAAACTACATTCCTATCGTGACTTACCTGTACGTATCGCAGAAATCGCTAATGACTTCCGTTTTGAAGCAGGTGGAGCTTTAACTGGTATTGAACGTTCTCGTGCATTTACACAAAACGATTCCCATATCTTCTGTCGTCCAGACCAAATCGCACAAGAAATTAAGAATGTTACACAACTAATTCTTGATGTATATGGAGACTTTGGTTTTACACAATATTCTTTCCGTCTATCCTTAAGAGATAAAGAAAATACAGAAAAGTATTTCGGAAATGATGAATTATGGGAAAGAAGTGAAGCACAATTACGTGAAGTATTAAAAGAAATGAATGTTCCATATTATGAAGCAGAAGGTGAAGCTGCCTTCTATGGTCCAAAGATTGACGTACAAGTTCGTAGTGCTTTAGGACATGATGTAACTTTATCAACTATCCAATTAGATTATCAATTACCAGAACGTTTTGAACTAGAATACGTTGATAGTGATGGTAATAAAGTTCGCCCAGTTGTTATCCATAGAGCTATTCTTGGTTCAATTGACCGCTTTGTAGCATTTATTCTTGAAGAAACAAAAGGGAACTTACCTCTATGGTTAGCACCTACACAAATCGTTGTTCTTCCAGTATCTCCAGAAGCACACAAAGAATATGCAGAACATGTCGTAGAAGAATTACGTAAGAACCATTTCCGTGTCACACTCGATGATCGTAATGAAAAACTAGGTTATCGTGTACGTGAAGCACAAACCGAAAAGATTCCTGTTGAACTTGTTGTTGGTGAAAAAGAAATGGAAGAAAAGGGCGTAACTGTACGTCGTTATGGTAGTAAAGAAGAAACTAAAATGTCATTTGATGAATTCTTAGCGAATGCAATTGATGAAACAAATAGAAAGGCGTTATAAGATTCAATGAAAAAAATTAGTATTGTATTGATGTCGTTATTGTTATTAGTAGGTTGTTCGAATGGACAAGTTGCTAGTACACAAGAACCTACAAGTGAACCAACGAGTGAACCTACAGCTACTCCAGAAGAAACAAATGAACCTTCTACAGTAGATAAAAGTACGGTTAAGGTATTAACCCCTAGTGGTGCGCCATCCTTATCAACCATTCCTTTAATTAAAGAAGGCTATGATGTAGAAGTAGTAGATGGACCAGATATGTTACAAGCAGCATTTGTAAATCCTAGTCCTGAATATGATGTCATTATTGCACCTACAAATTTAGGAATGAAATTAGCAACAGCTGGTAAAACAGATTATCGCTTAATGGCGATTGTTACTTGGGGAAATTTCTATTTAGTCGCAAATGATGAAAAGATTTTAGAATCTACAGATCCAATTAAAGTTGGTGCATTTGGTGAACAAGCTGTAAGTGGATTAGTATTCAATAAATTATATCCACAATATGCTGAACAAGTAGAATGGTATGCTTCTGTAGCAGAATGTGCTGCTGCATTAACAGCTGGCAATATTGATTTAGCTTTACTAGCAGAACCTGTTGCAACAGCAACCATTGCTAAAAATAAAGAAAACGGAAAAGACTTATTTATCGTTGCAGATTTACAAAAAGAATGGTCAGAAGCAGGACAAGGCTTCCCACAAGCAGGTTTATTTGTACGTAGTGAAAACCTAAAGGATAATTTAACATTCTATGAACAAATGATCGTATCTATGCAACAATATACCTTCGATACAGATGCTTCTTCGAGTAGAGAAGAATTAGTAAACGATATTGAAACCATTACGCCAGAAGTTTTAGGTGTTCCAAGTGCACAAATTATTTCTAAAGTTTGGCCACGTATGAACATCCATGTTGATTTAACAGATACACATGTTGAAGAACTACAAGACTTCTTAAAACTATTTGGCATTGAAGATATTGAACCAGGATTATATTCAACAATTGTAGATTAAGTATGAAAAAGGAACATATTATTACAGTAGGATTTCTAATAGGTATATGGTATTTAGGTGCTTTTATGGTACATAATGACATCTTAATACCATTTCCACATGAAGTTTTACGTAATATGTTCCTTTTATTAACTGATTTTTCAAATTATCATGCGATTGTTTTAACGATATTTAGAGTTATAAGGGGATTCTTAATCTCATTTCTATTCGCACTATGTTGTAGTATTCTTGCGAATGAATATAAACACTTTGATTCTCTCTTGTCTCCAATCTTCCTAATCACTAAAACCATACCAAATATAAGTTATATTATTCTTTGTTTAATATGGTTTGGATCAGAAGGGGCTGTATCGGTTGTAACATTTATGATTTTATTCCCAGTTTTTTATTCCTCGTTTTATCATTCCTTAAAAATGGAAAGTCAAAACTTGAAAGATGTGGATGCAATCTATAACCAATCAACACTTGATAAAATATTTCATCGTCTTATACCATCTCTTTATATTCCTATCTTAACAACGAGTAAAACAGCATTATCTTTAGGATTTAAAGTAGGGGTAATGGCAGAAATTCTAGGACAAATAAGAGTTGGAATCGGAAAATACTTATATTATGCTAAAATAAATCTAGATACGACAAGTCTATTAGCTTGGACTTTAATTATTATATTAATATCTTTATGTATTGAGTTCTTATTTGATTATGTACTCAAATTGCGATTGAAGGAGGAGCAATTATGGAAAGATTAACCGCCGCAGCACTAAAACAAATTGACAGTATTGTCGAAAAACATGTAGGAGAACCTGGACCAGTCATCGTTATGTTACATGAGGTTCAAAATGAATTAGGATATATTCCATTTGAAGCAATGGAAAAGATTTCTAAAGCAACTGGTGTTAGTGCTGCAGAAGTATTTGGTGTTGTAAACTTCTATGCACAATTTACAACCGTACCTAAGGGTAAACATGTTATTAATGTATGCTTAGGAACAGCTTGTTATGTAAAGGGTAGCCAAGCTTTAATTGATGAAGTTATTAAGTTAACAGGTTGTGAAGTAAATAGTACAAGTGAAGATGGTTTATTCTCTTTAGATGCTACACGTTGTGTAGGAGCTTGTGGTTTAGCACCTGTCGCTATGATTGATGGTAAAGTAATTGGTAGTTGTACACCTCAAATCATAAATGATGAAATTAAAAAATTAAGAGACTTAGAAAAAGACTCTTTAAGAGCATAATGTTAGCGAAAGATATCGTAGAAGCAATTAATGCGACTCCTTTAGCTATTTGGAATGAACATCTATTAAACAAAGATTATTCTTCTGCATTTGCTTCTGATTTAATGAGTGATGCTTTAGCTTTAATACAGAATTCTCCGGACTCTGTAGTTTTAATTACGGGTTTATGCAATGCACAAGTCTTACGTACTGCTGAAATGCTAGATATCGAAATGATTATCTTTGTACGTAATAAGTTTCTATCGGAAGAAGATTTAGAAATTGCGAAAGAAATGGGATTTAATTTATTCTCGACTCCTCATACGATGTTTAAAACATGTGGTCTTTTATATGAGAAAGGACTAAAGAGCATTTATGAATAGTGTAATCCATGAAGAGTATTCTGTAGCACAATATGATTTCGCAAATGCTGGTAAAGCTAGTAGTAGTATAAAAGAACATCTTAAGCAACTTGGGGTAGATCCTCAAGTATTACGTAGAATAGCTGTTGCGTGCTATGAAAGTGAAATAAATCTAATTATCCACGCTTATGGTGGGGATATTATTTTAGATGTTTTTGATGATGGAACTATTCAATTAATTTTTAAAGATGAAGGACCAGGTATTGAAGATATTGAAAAAGCAATGACTCCTGGTTTTTCTACGGCTAGTGAAAAAGCACGATCCATGGGATTTGGTGCTGGTATGGGATTACCTAATATTAAAAGAGTATCCGATGAATTTGATATTCAATCTTCTTCTGAAGGTACAACTTTAACATTGCGTTTTAAGGAGTCTTAATGAGAAAGTCGGTTGTTGTATATACACTTGATTCGTGTGTGAAATGTTTAAAATGCATTCGCGCTTGTCCTGTATCCGCTTTAACTATGAATAGTCAAAATCGGATTGAAATTGATGGGGACAAGTGTTTAAACTGCGCACGCTGTATTACAACCTGTCACAATAAAGGTCTTTTAGGACAAGGAAGTACCTTAGAAGATATTAAAAATTATGACTATACCGTATGTATGGTACCTCCTGCATTAATCAATGTCTGTAGTACAAAACAAGAAGCAGATGAAATGATGTATGCGATTAAAAAACTTGGATTTGATGAAGTCGTTGATATTAGTCCAGTTTATGGTCAAATTATGAATGAATATTTTAATCTCGCTGACCATTATGTTGAAGCTACGATGATTACTTCTTTCTGTCCGGTCGTAAATCGCTATATTCAAACGAAATATCCAATGTTGTTAGATAATCTAGCACCGATTAATTATCCTTCTGAAATCGCTGCTAAAATGCTTCGTAAGAAGTATCAAGAGAAGGGGAATGTAGGTATCTTCCATTGTTGTGAATGTGAAGCTTTATTAGAACTCTCTAAATATCCATATGGAAATATGCAATATGAAACTGATCACGCATTAGCGATTGTAGATATCTTTCCAGAAATACGTAAATTACTTGGTAAAGATAAATGTGAATGTGTCTATAACTTACAAGGATTACAATCCGTTAATCCTTCTATGATCTTACAAAAAGATAATTATTTAATTGCGGATGGATTTGAAAAAATAACCAATATATTAGATTTAGCTGAATTTAATATGTTAGATGATTTTAAATTAGTATATTTATTTGCGTGTATTAATGGATGTGTAGGTGGACATTTATTATTTGGGAATAGTTACTTATACCGTAATAATGTATATCCACTTACTAAAAATGAATCAAGTGCTATAACCGATTTATCCTTTGATGATATTTATTCGGACTTTATCTCATTAAATCCAGATGATAAACGTTCCTTTAAAGAAAAAATGGCTTTCTTTGCGAAAGTTAATGAACAACTTGAGCATTTACCTGGATATGATTGTAGTGCATGTGGCTTACAGACATGCCGTATTATGGCAGAAGAAATCGCAAAAGGAAATAAACAATTATCCGATTGTCATATCTTATCTTCAGTAAAGGAGAAACAAAATGAAACTAAATGAATTAATGAATGAACTCAAATGGAGTAATCGAACACCAGATTTAAATCTTGAAAGAGAAGTAAGTGGTGTTTATTGTGGTGATTTATTAAGTTGGGTAATGGGGAATGGATTACCTGATCAAGCTTGGATTACAGTTCAAGGACATATGAATATTATTGCGGTCGCAGGATTAAGAGAGTTTTCTTGTATTATCATTGCGGAAGATGCTTCTATAGAAGAAGAAGTCATTCAAAAAGCAATTGAAGAGAATATTCCAATCTTTGAAAGTCATTTACCTGTATTTGAAACAGCGAAATTATTAATAGAAAAAGGTCTCTAATGTATTACGATTTGCATATGCATAGTTGTCTTTCACCTTGTGCAGAGGATGAAATGACACCAAATAATATCTGTAATATGGCAATTTTAAAAGGACTTGATATCATTGCGGTAACAGATCATAATTCCACCAAGCAATTAGAATCTGTATCGAAAGTTGCACAGTCCTTAGGCTTACATTTTTTATTTGGTTGTGAAATCCAAACAATTGAAGAAGTACATATCTTAGGATTATTTAATTCCTTAGATAAAACAAATAAACTTCAAGAATGGATTGATCAGCATATGCCTACAATTCCAAATAAAGTTGATTTCTTTGGGAAACAAGAAATCTGTAATATTCAAGATGAAGTAATTGGAATTGAAGAAAGATTATTACTTGTTTCCTTGGATGTTTCAGTAGAAGAAACCATTGATAAAATACATGAACTAGGTGGTAAAGCAATCCTTGCGCATGTATTAGATCGAGAGAATTCGATTACCCATCAATTAGGTTTTATCCCGAAAGGATTACCATATGATGGTTTAGAAGTGAAATCAGAAGATCAAATTCAAAGGGTTCTCGATAATCATCCTTGGATACAGAAAGATTCAACAACTTGGTTTATCGATTCTGATGCGCATCGATTAATTGACATGTCTGAAAGAGAACATAAACTTGATGATATAATCTTTAAGGATTGGTGGGGGATACAAGTATGATGGAAGATCTCGCAATGCATATCTTAGAAATCTTAATGAATTCGATTCATGCTTGTGCAAAAAATATCAAATTCATTGTTCAAGATAGCGACTTAGATGATAAAATAGTTATGCAAGTAGAAGATGACGGTAAAGGGATGACTGAAGAACAAGTTCAACGTGTCTCTAGTCCATTTATGACAGGTCGTTCTACTAGGAAAGTAGGTCTAGGTGTTGCTTTCCTTAAAGGGTTAACAGAACAGTGTAATGGTGAATTCCTAGTAACTTCAAAAGTAGGAGAAGGAACAACCGTTACTGCTTCTGTACAAAAGAGTTTTATCGATACACCTCCAATGGGAAACCTTGGAGAGATTATGATGGAGTGTATTCAAGCAGATGAATCTATTGATTATCTCTTTGAATACAAAACGGACAAGAATTCATTCCTCTTTGATACAAAAGAAATCAAAAAGGAATTGGATGGTGTTAGTTTATTGGAACCTAGTATATTATTGTGGATTAAAGACTACATTAATGAACAAATTTCTTTATTGAAGGAGGATGCAGGATGAAGAGTTTAGAGGATCTCAAAAAAATGCGTGAAGAAGCCTTGAAAAAGGTAGAAATGCGCGAAGGTGGCAAAGATTACCGCGTTGTTGTAGGTATGGCTACTTGTGGTATCGCTGCTGGAGCGCGACCAGTACTTAACCGTTTGGTAGAAGAAACAGCTGATAAGGATTATAACTGTACTGTTACACAAACTGGTTGTATTGGAATGTGTGTTTATGAACCAATTGTAGAAGTTTATGGAAAAGATGGAGAACATACAACATATGTAAAAGTTACTCCTGATATGGCTTCTGAAATTCTTTCAGAACACATTGGAAAAGGTAATATTATTGAAAAATATACCGTTGAAGAAGCACGTAAAGGCGCAGGAGAATAAAGTATATGATTCGTACGAATGTTTTAACTTGCGCTGGTACTGGTTGTAGCGCTAGTTCATCTGGTGAAATATTTGAAAACTTCAATAAACTATTAAAAGAATATGGACTTGAAGACGAAGTAAAGGTTGTTAAGACTGGTTGTTTTGGTTTATGTCAAAAGGGTCCTATTGTTGCTGTTTATCCTGATAAAATATTTTACTCTCATGTTAAACCAGAAGATGTTGAAAGAATTGTTTCAGAACATCTTTATAAAGGTAGAGTTGTTACAGATTTAGAACTTAGTGATGAAGATTTAGAAACACATGAAAAGATTCTAGATATTGATAAGATTAAGTTCTATGAAAAACAACAAAGAATCGCATTAAGAAACTGTGGAAAGATTAACCCAGAAGATATTTCTGAATATGTTGCGATGAATGGATATGAAGCTTTAGGTAAAGTTCTATCTACAATGAAACCAGAAGATGTTATTGAAGTAGTAAAGAATTCTGGTTTACGTGGTAGAGGTGGAGCAGGCTTCCCAACTGGTCTTAAATGGCAATTTGAGGCAAATCAACCTGGTGATGAAAAATATGTTATCTGTAATGCAGATGAAGGTGATCCAGGTGCATTTATGGACCGTTCTATCCTAGAAGGTGACCCTCACGCAATCATTGAAGGTATGACCATTATGGCATATGCCGTAGGTGCACATAAAGGATATATCTATATTCGTGCAGAATATCCAATTGCGGTACATCGTCTAGAAATCGCAATCCAACAAGCGAAAGAATATGGTTTATTAGGTAAAGATATCTTTGGTTCTGGATTTGATTTTGACCTAGAAATTCGTTTAGGTGCAGGTGCTTTCGTATGTGGTGAAGAAACTGCATTAATCGCATCCATTGAAGGTAAACGTGGTATGCCTAATCCAAAACCTCCATTCCCAGCTGTATCTGGTGTATGGGGTAAACCAACAAGTATTAATAACGTTGAAACCTTAGCGAATGTAGCCCAAATCTTATTAAATGGTGCTGAATGGTACTCAAGTATTGGTACAGAAAAATCCAAAGGTACAAAAGTATTCGCTCTTGGTGGAAAGATTAAGAATACTGGATTAGTTGAAATTCCAATGGGTACAACTCTTCGTGAAATCATTTATGAAATTGGTGGAGGATGTCCAAACAATAAAGCATTTAAAGCAGTTCAAACAGGTGGACCTTCTGGTGGATGTCTAACTGAAAATGAATTAGATACACCAATTGATTATGAAAACTTAGTTCAAGCAGGATCGATGATGGGTTCTGGTGGAATGATCGTTTTAGATGAAGATAACTGTATGGTTGACGTTGCGAGATTCTATATGGAATTTATCGTTGATGAATCTTGTGGTAAATGTACACCATGTCGTGTTGGAACAAAACGTTTATTAGAAATGCTTACTAAGATAACAAAAGGGCAAGGAACCATGGAACTTCTTGAAGAGATGGAAAATCTCTGTCATGAGATCCAAGATACTGCTTTATGTGGTCTTGGACAAACAGCTCCTAACCCAATCTTATCTACATTAAAGAGTTTCAAGGATGAATATCTCGCTCATATCAATGATAAGAGATGTCCTGCACATGTATGTAAAGATCTACTTACATTCAGTATCAATAAAGATGCATGTAAGAAATGTTCTGCATGTGCTCGTCAATGTCCAGTTGAAGCAATTTCAGGTGTTCCTGGTAAAGAACCATTTGTCATTGATCAATCGAAATGTATTAAATGTGGTGGCTGTATGAGCGCATGTCGCTTTGGTGCAGTTGAAAGAGTATAAGGGGGAGTGTATTCATGACTACTGTTAATTTAAAGATTAATAATAGAGATATTACAGCTGAAGCTGGGGATACAATCCTTCAAGCTGCTACGAAAAATGGAATTTATATTCCAACATTATGTTATCTCAAAGATATTTGTAAATCTGGTGCTTGTCGTGTATGTTTAGTTGAAGTTAAAAACGCTAGAACGTTATTATCTTCTTGTACTACACCAGTAACAGAAGGAATGGAAGTGTTCACAAATTCTGAAAGAGCTTTAAAAGGTCGTAAGAATTCCGTTGAACTTATCATGTCCAATCACAATAAGAACTGTTTATCTTGTAAGAGAAACCAAAATTGTGAACTTCAAAGATTATGTGAAGAATTAGGTATTCGTGAAAATAACTTTGAAGGAGAACATACTCCATCAACCTATGAAGATTTCAGTTATGGAATCGTACGTGATACATCTAAATGTGTATTATGTGGTAGATGTATTGAAACTTGTAAGAAGGTTCAAGGCTTAGGTATCCTAGGTTTTGAAAATAGAGGATTTAGTACAATTGTAGGTCCTATCTATAATACAAGTTTCGCTAATGTAGACTGTATGCAATGTGGACAATGTGTTAATAACTGCCCTGTAGGTGCTTTAACAGAAAAAGAACATATTGATGATGTTATTAAGGCATTAAATGATCCAACTAAAACAGTTATTGTACAAACTGCTCCTGCAGTTAGAGCTTCCTTAGGTGAAGAATTTGGAATGCCAATTGGAAGTCGTGTTACAGGGAAAATGGTTGCGGCACTAAAGAGAATTGGATTCGATCGTGTATATGATACAAACTTTGGTGCAGATTTAACAATCATGGAAGAGGGGAATGAACTCTTACAACGTCTAACCAATGGTGGAACATTACCAATGTTTACATCTTGTTCTCCAGGATGGGTTCGCTACATTGAGTATGAATATCCTGAATTATTAGGACATTTATCTTCTGCGAAATCTCCACATATGATGCTTGGTGCAATGATTAAGTCCTATTGGGCTAAACAACACAATATTGATCCAAAAGATATTTATGTTGTATCAATTATGCCATGTATCGCAAAGAAATCTGAGATTATGAGACCTGAATGTAATACAAGTGGTCTAGTGGATGTCGATGCGGTATTGACTACTAGAGAATGTGGACGTCTCATCAAGATGAATGGTATTGATTTTACAGACTTAGAAGATGAAGCATTTGATGAAGATCTATTTGGAGATTATACAGGTGCAGGTGTTATCTTCGGTGCTTCTGGTGGAGTTATGGAAGCAGCATTACGTACTGTGAAACAAAAACTTGATGGTAAGAAATTAGAAAAGGTTGACTTTGAAGCTTGTCGTGGTATGCAAGGTGTTAAAGAAGCAGAAATCGATCTAAATGGTACAAAGATTTGGATTGCGATTGCTTCGAGTATGGCTGCTACAAAACCATTACTTGAAGAAGTTAAGAATGGTACTTCAAAATATACCTTCATTGAAATCATGGGTTGTCCAGGTGGATGTATCAATGGTGGAGGTCAATCCATCGTATCCAGTCGTATTAAGAATGGAAAACTTGGATACGGATATAAAGAGTTACGTATGAAAGCTCTTTATGATGAAGATGAACTCTGTGAATTACGTGTATCAAGTGATAATCCACAAATTCAAGACCTATATAAAAACTTCCTAGGTGAACCTGGAAGTGAACTTGCAGAAGAACTACTTCATACTTCCTATTCGAAGAAAGAAAAATTCAATGTATTCTAAAAAAATGGGTTAGAGCTTAAGCTCTAACCCTTATTTAATTCATCTTTAAGGAATGCGATGGCTTCATCAAGCGTTCCTTCTTTTGTTTCTCCATTTCTTGATTTAAATTCAACTTTACCTTCAGATGCACCACGTCCTACCGTAACTCGATATGGTATACCAATTAATTCCATATCTTTGAATTTAACGCCAGGTCTTTCATCACGATCATCTAGTAAGACTTCAATCTTTTCATCTATTAATCGTTGATATAACTCTTCGGATAGTTTAACTTGTGCTTCATCTTTTGTGGAAATGCATACAATCGCACATTCATATGGTGCTAATTCTTTTGGCCAACATATACCATTCTCATCATTATTTTGTTCGACAAGAGCTGCCATACAACGAGCAGGACCAATTCCGTAAGAACCCATCCAAACATATTGTAAGGTATTGTTTTGGTCTAAATATTGTAAATCTAAGGCTTTTGAATATTTGGTACCTAATTTAAATGTATTACCGACTTCAATCCCATGTGCGAAATGTAATTTATGACCACAATTTGGACAACAATCTTCTTCTAATACATTTACGATATCTCCACAGACATCATATTTATAATCTGAAGGGTTTAAATTAATGTAGTGATAACCATTCTTATTCGCTCCACAACATAGGTTATTTAACTTTAATAACTCTTGATCAACAACGATTTTCGCACCTGTTAATCCAACTGGACCTGTAAAACCAGGAACTGCATTGCTCTTACTAATAAGTTCATCATCTGCGAAATTAATTTCTTTCGCATTTAATAGTTTTAATACTTTTGATTCATTTAAATCACGATCTCCACGGATAAAGAAGATTGTTAATTCACCATCTACATTCATTAATAATGCTTTCATACATTGTGATTGCGATAGTTTTAAATAATTACTTACTTCTTCAATGGATTCACAATGTGGTGTTTCAACCATTTCAAGAGGTTTAGGATCTGGTTGTTCAATGGATACTGGAACAGTACTTGCGACTTCAATATTACTTGAGAAATCACAGTTGTCACATAATACTAAAGTATCTTCACCAATAGGTGCTAAGGCTTGGAATTCTTCACTTAATAAACCACCCATAACACCAGTATCTGCACGAACAATCTTATAATTTAAATGGAGACGATCCATAATATTACAATAGGCATTAAATTGTTTTTGATA
>CADBUH010000012.1 GCA_902797775.1 uncultured Erysipelotrichaceae bacterium
TAAGCTCGGGTAATCTGAACACGCTGGTGTTCTTGACCGAGAAGCCCCCACCTCTAAACGTTAGTGTAGGTGGTGGGAGTATGTCACTATTCAGAAGAATAATGGTTTATGTTCAGATAGAATTCAAAATAGAGTTTTATTCTTTACCTACATCGAAAGATGGAATGGAGGTAAGAATTATGAAAAAGAATCCATTAGTTAGTATGGCACTCATGATTGGGTTAAGCACTTCTTTAATAGCTTGTGGAAGTAATACCGTAAACCAAGTAAGTGCACAAGAACCAATCAGCTCAGAAACTACGACAACTACAACAAATGAAGAAACTTCTACAACAACTGTAAAAGTAGAAGGTACAACCATCAATGGAAGTGAATTATTTACAGAACGTGATCTTGAACAAGAACCAGATTTAACAAACGCAAATAAGATTAGTCTTAATGATAATGAAGATATTACGATTAAAGAAGAAGGTGTATATGTGGTATCTGGTACAGCGAAAGAAGCTACGATAACCGTTGATGTTTTAGATACCGAGAAAGTTCAAATTGTCTTAGATAATGCATCCATCACAAATACAGATTTTCCATGTATCTATGTGGTAAACGCAGATAAAGTATTCGTTACTACCACAAACTCTAAGAACACATTAAGTGTTACTGGTACATTTATAGCAGATGGAGAAACAAATACAGATGCGGCAATCTTTTCAAAAGATGATTTAGTGTTAAATGGTGTAGGAACCTTAACCATTACTTCCAGTGATAATGGTATTGTCTCAAAAGATGATTTAAAGGTAACGGGTGGAACGTATGAGATTACATGTTCGAATAATGCGTTACGAGGAAATGATTCGGTTGTAATCTATGATGGAAAGTTCACAATTGATTCAAAGGATGATGGAATTCACGCAGAGAATAGTGAAGATACAACAGTAGGATATGTCTATCTAGGTGGAGGAGAATACAATATTACTGCGGTTGATGACGCAATTCATGCGACTACAATCCTTCAGATTGAAGATGGAACCTATACATTGAATGCAGCAGAAGGACTTGAAGCAACCTATATTCGTATCAATGATGGAGAAGTAGTTATTAACGCAAGTGATGATGGAATAAACGCAGCAAAAAAATCTACAATCTCAACTCCAACAATTGAAATCAATGGTGGAAATATTTCAATCACAATGGCACAAGGTGATACAGATGCGATTGATTCCAATGGAAATATTTATGTGAATGGTGGAACCATTACAATTAGTGCACAATTCGCATTTGATTATGATGGTATGGCAGAATTCAATGGTGGAACGATAACCGTAAACGGGAATGAAATTACCACAATCAGTAATTCAATGATGGGTGGCTTTGGACAAGGTGCACCAATGGATCAAGGTGGAATGCCACCACAAGGACATGGTGGATTTACAGGTAGACCAGGTCACTAATAAAAAGATTCATCTATACAAAAGAGGTCACAAGTAATTGTGGCCTCTCTTCATTGATTACTATCCTCAAATTGTTTAACCAAGATATTTTCTTATTTCCTTATCACGCTCTCTTGTATAATCGCTCAGTGAATAGGACCTAATTCGTTCCTTTACAAGATTTGGTACAACAAAGCCGTTTTTTAATAACGTACTGAGTCTATTGATAATTGTTTTATTTGTAACACCCAACTCCTTACTAATCTCTATTGGAGTAAAATCTCTTTTATAGTTTTTAAGCAGAAATAGAAGGAGTTCTTTCTCTCTCGCCTTAAGGTATGACAAACTGATTTCTAGATCTTCGTTATTTGAAACTTTTGAAAGTTCACGAACTTTGTTCGAATAAAGAAGAACCATCCTAAGAAAATAGTTAATCCATATTTCTGGATGAGGAGGATTATTTCTTCCGTAGTAGTAGTCTGCAGGAAGATGCATCTGAATAGAATCGTAGTATTCCTGAATATCATAAGCGAAGTATTCTTCTAATGAACCGATTCCATTAAATCCGTATCCGCTAATGTCGAGAATATAACTAGAGAGTAGCCTCGCTGTTCGTCCGTTTCCATCTTCAAATGGATGTATCGTTACAAGTTGATAATGTACAACCGCCGCAACAATAAGCGGATGATCATCCGTCTCATTCACATAAGTTACAAGTTCATCCAAAAGTTTAGGAATATCTTTGTGCTCAGGTGGAATATAATCTGGAGTCCCGGTCTCAGAATCGTAAACTGCAAATAGTACTCCTGGAGGCATCTGGCTACGAAGACCTATCTTCTCCTTTGCTGCACCTTTTTCAACTAATTTTTGTACATCGAGTATTAGTTTTTTGGAAAACTTCTCGTTCTTTTTTGCTTTTTCTTCAAGATAATTAAGCGCCAAATAGTAATTTCTAATCTCTTGTTCAGGCTTAAGAAAATGCTTCCGATTATCACTCTCTATTACCTCATCAGCTTGCTTTTCAGAAAGAGGATTTCCCTCAATTTTAGTAGAGGCATAAGAACTTTTTTTCTTAGAATTTTTTCTTAGTTTGTTTGCAATAGATTTCGGCAACTTAACAGTGGCTACTTCATATCTATTCTTATCTATTTCGGTGATATAGTTTAGAATTTGATTTGTCAAAACTACTTTAATCATTTAAAAAGTGCCTCCTAACTACAATTATTGTACCAAAGAAAGCACCTATATCCCATTATAATTTCACTATTTTTACACTATTTTTACACTATTTTTCACTGCATAGTATACTTTTGTTCATTGATCTTGAAATATTTTGTCAAGGATTTCTTAATAATCAGTTCTAAAATGTCTTTTCTTCTTTTATAAAATTCATTAGATTAACATGAGCTATTCCACTTCTCTTTTGGAATAAAAAGTCTGTCGTCATAACATATCGAGGATAATTGTCTTTAATTGTTTCAAGTGGTCTATATTCTCTATCCTCTGTATTCTTATCAGATAAAATTGTATAGGCGACTTGAATATATGCGTAGTTGTACTCTTTATCACGTACAATGAAATCACATTCGAATTTCCCAAATCGACCAACACTTATCTCATAATCATGA
>CADBUH010000013.1 GCA_902797775.1 uncultured Erysipelotrichaceae bacterium
AGGTTGGATTCCCTTGGCCTTTTTCTTTATCTAAATTAAAAGAGGATATCCTCGAACCTAATTACTTAGGTTTTTGGACAGCCTCTTATTACTATACTATCCTTGAAGATGTAGTAAGTTAGGAGGTTATTATGTTAGGTGCATTATTTGGAGATATCGTAGGTTCTGTATATGAATGGCATAACATTCATACAAAAGAGTTTCCTTTAGTAGTAGATCATTCTACGTTTACAGATGATACCGTTATGAGTATTGCGGTATGTGATGCATTCCTAGAAGGAATGGATCATCATTACGATGATAATCAATTAAAAGAAACCCTTATCAAGAAGATGAGGGAATATGGAAGAAAATATCCAGGTAGAGGATATGGAGGAATGTTTGCACAGTGGTTAGTAGCAAATCATCCTAAACCCTATAATAGTTTTGGAAATGGGAGTGCAATGCGTGTTTCTTCTGTAGGTTGGTTCTATAACTCCTTAGAAGAAGTAAATCATTACGCTAAGATTAGTGCAGAAGTAACCCATAATCATATAGAAGGGATTAAAGGAGCACAAGCGATTGCTTCTTCTATTTATTTAGCTCGCCAAAAGAAAACAAAGGAAGAAATCCTAGAATATATTAAACAAACCTATGGGTATAACGTAGAAGAATCCTTAGATGAAATACGTAAATACTATTCCTTTAATGTAACCTGTCAAGGAAGTGTACCTCAGGCTATTCGAGCCTTCTATGAAAGCACAGGCTATGAAGATGCGCTTAGAAGCGCTATCTCCATAGGTGGTGATAGTGATACGATAGCCTGTATGACAGGAGGAATCGCAGAAGCTTATTATGGTATGCCGAAACATCTACAAGAGTTAGCTTTAAGTAAATTAGATCCTGATTTAATAACCATTATTAATCGTTTTCAAGATAAGGTTATAATATAGAAAAAAGAGGTATAAACATATGAATACTAGTAGAGGTCAAAAATATATATTCTTTATTTTCTTAGTTGTAGTATTTTGGAATATCTTAGAATTTATTTATTCGACTCTTATTACGAAGAGTGGTTATAACTTTACCTTTGATACGCATGTAGGATTACCTTTAGTAGTAGGTGTTGTGGTAGGATATCTAATTCTATTTAGAAATGATAAAGCATAGGAAGAAATAGGGAATTAAAGGAGAAAGATGCTATCACTGAACGGTAATATATTTGAAAAAGCTCAACACGATTTTAGATATTAGTGAGAAAAGGGATGTTATTTATACCAAAATATATAAGGAGTTATGAATGGGCTTAACTATTTATAACTCCTTTTTACATAAAGGGGAGAAATGAACAAATAAATGATGAGGTTTATAATTATATACAGTAATACTTTAGAAATTACACTATGTTGACTTTAGATTTTATACATATTATACTTTAGGAAATACAAATGGAGAAATATCATGATACAGAGAAAATCTAAAGATGCACTATTAAGAGTAGCTAGCCAATTTCCTGTAGTTGGTATAACAGGTCCAAGGCAAAGTGGTAAAACTACATTGGTACAAACCATATTTCCTGATAAAAGATATATCACTTTTGATGATGATAATATGCGTGAACTTGCAAAATCAAATCCAAAAGATTTTGTGGATGCATTTCCGAATGGAGTTATTATTGATGAGGCGCAAAAGGTTCCTGAGATTTTTAATGCGTTAAAAATAAAAGTGGACTCAGAAAAAAGCGAACCTGGAAAATATATTCTTACAGGATCAAGTCAATTTAAACTAAAAAAGAATATGACAGATTCACTTTCTGGAAGAGCTTTTTTTCTAGAATTATTGCCTTTTTCTCTTGATGAATTATCGAATGGTGGGATAGATGTAGGCAATCCATATGATTTAATCTTTAAAGGACTATATCCTCCATTATATGATGATGAAAAACATTTTATACCAGATGATTGGTATGAAGCTTATTTAGATACTTATATAGCACGCGATGTAGAGGAATATATTAACCCTACAAATATATCAACATTTAAAAAGTTTATCCAAATATGTGCAATTCATAGCGGACAAATGCTTTCTATGGATAGTATTGCAAGGGGTGTTGGGGTTTCCGCTCCAACCATTAAAAGCTGGCTATCTATATTAGAACAATCATATATTATCCATCTTCTTGAACCAGATAGTAATAATTTAGGAAAAACACTTGTGAAATCTCCTAAGTTATATTTTGTAGATACGGGATTGTTATGCTATCTTTTAAGAATTAATAGTAAAGAAGACTTATTATTGAACGAAATGAAAGGTGCTGTTGTAGAAACATTTGCGGTATCGGAAATGTTAAAAAACAGAACCAATATTGGTAAAAAGGGAAATCTTACATATTTTAGGGATCGTGGAGGTTTTGAGGTAGATACAATTGCAGATTGGGATCACACTTTTGCAATTGAAATAAAAAGCACAACGCAGACGGACACAAAAGCATCTAGAAATATAAAAAAATATTTAGACCTTAAAGCTGATAAACAAACAAAAGGAGCTATTTTCTATTTGGGGGATAATACAATTAAAATTAATGATATAGATTATGTCGGTTATAAAGACTGGGGAAAATATTCTTCTAAATACTAAAAAATGGTTAACTATTCTTTTTCTAAAACCTATATACAAAGACGATAAAAAATAATATTCTAAAAATAGAAACAACACTTATATACATAATAGAATAGAGAAATAATATCCAAGGAGTGAGAAAAGATGAAAAAGAACGAAAAGACAATAAAAGACTTCCAGAAATTTCTAGAAGAGCATTATGACGATAATATGAGCCAAGAAGAGTTATCTGAACTTATAAGGGTATTTAATGAACAAAAGAAATTAAATGAAATATATTCTTATGAAGATTCAGATGATTATTTAGAGATGGCACAGAATGCGGATAATGAGAAAGAAGCGATTAAATATGTAAAGAAGGCTTTGAAATTAGATCCGAATAATATAGACGCAGAATCATATTTAATAACCCTTACAAGTAAAAATATGCATGAAGTTTTTGAACGTTATAAAGAAGCATTAGATAAACATAGAAAACAATTAGAAAAGCAAGGTTACTTTACAGATGAATATAAAGGGGAATTCTGGTTAGTGATAGAGACAAGACCATATATAAGATTATGGTATTGCTATATAGAGGCACTCATTGAAATGGGTATGATGGATGAAGCAATTAAGGAACTTAAAGAAGTACTCATATGGAATGAGGGAGATAATTGTGGGGGAAGATATTATCTAGCTCATTTATATGCCTATAAGCAAGATAAAGATGCATTATTTAATCTACATAAACAATATGATGAATATAATGAAACGCAATTCCTATTACCTAAAAGTATTCTACTCTATAAAAACAATGACCTAGAGCAAGCAAAAAAATATCTATTAGAAGTAGAAAAGTGTAATCCTGATATTCATATTATTTTAGATGAAAAGAAACTGCGTAAGAAGTTATCTACAGATACACAATTTATGCTAGGTGCTTATAGACCGGGAAGTTATCAAGAGTTATTAACAGAAATTGAACAATTTACATTCTTATTTGATAGTGTTCCATATTATTTTGAATGGGTGAATAGTGTATTAAAGAAAAAGAAGTAATATAATTTATTGAGAGCCTCTGGTTCGGTAAGGGTGTCATTGACACTACCCGATATACAGAGGCTTTTATCTTAGGGTATTTCTACATGCATAAGTACATATACTTAAATAGTGTTGCTTGGTGTAAAGAGATGGTTATGTAAAGTTTTAGTGTGGGAGGGTTGCTTGCACACTAAAACTAAATTTAAAAGGCTATAGCCTGACAGTCACCATCACTAAAAAGAAAAAAAGGCTAGTCATGCACTAACCCTATAAAGTTTACACGCTAACCCTTGACATACTATTACACTAAAAACGAGATGATTAAAATAGCAACAGATAACAAGTTTAAAAAAACATGCATTAATGAAAATTATATTTACAATTTTTCATGAATTATAATAATCTTATATAGAATTGGAGGAGTTTAAATGAGGAAATTAGTATCATTGTCATTAATGGTTTTATTATTGTCTTCTTGTGGAAGCAATTCTACAGGAGTTAATAACGGTCCGGTTTCTAATGACACTCAAGAAAGCACTGTTCAGGAGGTGGCTACACCAGAACCGACGCCTGAAATAAAGAAGGTTAAGAAGATGGTTATGGTCCGTGAAGATTATTATATGGGTGATACTCTCACGAACTTTAAAGAATATCGATATGACGAAAAGGGAAGAATGATATGGTCATGCGACCAAGGGATAAATCTAAAAACTGGTGAAGCAAGTGGTTGCACTTATCCATATACATATGAATACAATGATCAAAATCAGCTCATAAAAGAAGATCGTGGACGTGTTGTAATTACATATGTATATGATGGAGATAATTTAGTTCAAGAATACTTTAGAAGCGATAAAGTTACAGAAGATAGACTTGATGCAGAGTATATGTATAATGAATCGAATCAATTGATTCAAAAGAATATATTAAGTGAAAACTCTCCAGAGATTTATACATATGAATATAATGAGGATGGAAACATATCATTAGAAACAATAGAAAAATATCCTTTTGGGAAAGATTATGGCCCTTTATTTTACTATAATACGCATCTTTATAATGATGAAAAGCAATTGGTAAAAATAGAAACAACATGTAGTGATCCACATTTTAGTGGACAATATGTTGAATTTGAATATGACGGTGATTTATTAGTGAAACGTACAGAATTTGGAATAGGAACGATAGGAACCGGTTCTGAAAGATATATAGTGTATTCGTATGATGAGATAGAAGTTGAAGAATAGTAAGCCTACATAACAAAAAATGTATAAATAATTCAAGCAATAAATATATAAAGCTTATGCTCGTGTAATATAAGGGAGTTAAAAATGAAAAAAATATTAATATTATTATCAGTTGTGTTACTGATTTCGTGTGGATCAAGCAATAATACTGCGAATAACGAATCAACAAGTAATGAAACTGTTCAAGAAGTAGCAACACCAGAACCAACACCTGAAATAAAGAAGGTTAAGAAGATGTTGTTAGTTCGGGAGGATAATTACTCTGAAGATAATAATGGAGTTGTACATCATACAAACATCACTGAATACAAGTATGATGAAAAGGGAAGAATGATATGGTCATGTACGCAGGTCTTAGATTTTATGACAGGCGCTGCACCAGGCTGTAGTGTTCCATATACATATGAATATAATGATGAGAATCAACTTGTGAAAAAGGAAAATGATTATTCTATAGATTCATATACATATGAAGGAGATAATTTGGTTCAAGAAGCATCTGTGGGAAAAGATAACCCAGAAGAAATTACATATCAAGTAAATTACAAATATAATGAATCAAATCAAGTGATTGAAAAAACAGTATATTCTTTTGATCGGCTGTATTCAATCGTTACGTATGAATATGATGAAGATGGAGATGTTTCCTTAGAAGTAGAAGAAACATATCCGTTTGGAGGACCAGAATACGGAACCATTTATTATTACAATAACTATATTTATGATGAAGATAAGCACTTAATTAGATTAGAAAGAACAAGTAGCGATTCATATTTGAGTGGTGAGAATTTTGATTATGAATATAATGAAGATGGATTATTAGTGAAACGTACAGGAATTCAAAAGGGAACATCAGGTCCAGGAATGGGAGTTTCTACTGAGTATTCTTATGAAGAGATTGAAGTAGAAGAATAGTATAAATAGATTCGTAGAAGTATTAATAATTAAATAACCTCCTACATTGATATATGTAGGAGGTTATTTGTGTAGTGTTCCTTTTTTTGTACAACCCATTAGTTATACTACAACTAGGAGGTAGTAATTAATGAAAAATAAGAAGATGATCTTTAAAGTATCTGTAGATGATACAACAAAAGGGAATATAGGTGTAATGGTAGAAATGCTAGAAGCAGAAGATGAATTATTAAAATATGCATTTGCTAGTTTTATTCAATATATAAATGAAGAAGAATATATAAGTAACCTATGGGAAGAAGCTAAGGAATTAGTGAAGGGGATGGCGAATTAGGGGGGATAGAAAATAATTCTTAGTTAAGAAATTAAATAAAAGCAAGAATTATAATCATGATATTTTGTTTTTGTGTAATTTATTATTTAAAAAAATAATGAGATATAATTATTATTAAGAGGTTTTATACTATGGAAATAATAAAAAATAGAAAAGCATATAGGTATTCGGAGGACAATATTGATAAATTTATCGATTATTGTGAGCAGAAGCGTAATGAGTTAATTGAAAACGAGAAAAATGAAAAGATTAATAGAGAAAATTTCATTAAAGACTATCCATTAGATAGTATAGCTAGATTAAAAGTTGAAGATTATGTTGTGGGCACTGGTGATGGGAGAAGAACACTATGCTACGATTTGGAATTTGGTAAATACAGACATACTGGAGCAGGTATTGGCGGTGGCACCTCGAAAAAATATGGTATCTACTATAATAAAGATAATAATGTTTATAGAATTGGTGATAATGATATCGATAACATTGATGAAGTTTGGCCTAAATTCATTTCACAGCTTTATTCATTTTTAAAAGAAGGTGCTAATCAAGAAAAAAATCCAAGTTTAAAGGATTACCCGATGTTAAAAGGAATGGGAATGGTTTTAGCGAAGTTATTATATTTATATTATCCAAATAATTATGAATCTTCCCTATCTACAAGTTTATTGAAAAAATTATGTCAATACTTTGGGTTTGAATATGAAAATACAATGGATAGTTTCGAACTTAGTTTTATATTGAATAAAGAGTTTAAGAATATTTATCCAACGATAATAGAATGCGGTCCATCTTGTTTAGGATCAGCGTTATGGAGATACAATAAATATGTTCTATCGGGATCCGAACCTTCTATATTAAAAAAAGATACTAGTCACAAATACTGGTTATATGCTCCTGGAGCTAATGCAGAGTTGTGGGATGAATTCTATTCTAAGGGTATTATGGCGCTTGGATGGGGAAAGATTGGTAATCTAAATGATTATCAAAATGAAGAAGAAATAAGACTGGCAATCCAAAGAGAATATGAAAGTGATACATCTAAAAAAAATTCGGTTTTAGCCGTTAGCCAGTTCTATGATGAAGTGAAACCAGGTGATATTGTATTCGCTAAAAAAGGGAACAGAGAGATTGTTGGCAAAGGAATTGTTACATCCGATTATTTATTTGATGATCAAGACAAAGAGTTTTCGCATGTTAGAAAAGTAAACTGGATAGCAAAAGGGAGCTATATAAGCGAAAACACTTATCCCATTAAAACGTTAACTGAAATAAAACGGGAAAGTTTAATTAATGAATTAGAAAGTGCATTCGACCAAGTTAGTTATACTAAAAAAGCATATACTAAGGATGATTTTCTAAAAGATGTTTATATTTCTTCTGGGAAATTTGATGAGATTATGGATATGCTAAAAGTTAAGCGAAATATTATTTTGCAAGGAGCACCTGGTGTTGGAAAAACATTTGCTGCAACAAAACTTGCATATACGATGATTGGAGAAATAAATGATTCCTATATAGAATTTGTGCAATTTCATCAAAATTATTCCTATGAAGATTTCATCATGGGTTATAAACCTAGTGAAGAAGGTTTTTATTTAAAACCAGGGATATTTTATGATTTCTGTAAAAAAGCAAAGGATGATCCAGAGCATAAATATTTCTTTATTATTGATGAAATTAATAGAGGTAATTTAAGCAAAATATTTGGTGAATTATTAATGGGAATAGAAAGTGATTATCGTGGTCCTAAACATGAAATAACCTTGTCATATACAGATAAGAAATTCTATGTGCCTGAGAATATTTATATTATCGGTATGATGAATACAGCGGATAGAGGTCTTGCGTTAATTGACTATGCTTTGCGACGCAGATTTAGCTTTATTGATTTTGAACCTGCTTTTGATAACCCTGGATTTATTGATTATCAAAATAATTTAAATAATATGATATTTAATAATTTAATCGAGAAAATCAAGGAGTTAAATAACGTAATTTCAAAGGATGATTCATTAGGTGATGGATTCCGCATAGGGCATAGTTATTTTTGTAACTTAACTCCAAATGATTGCACGCAAGAAAGATTAAACAGCATTATCACGTATGATATTTTACCTACATTAAAAGAATATTGGTTTGATAATAAATCCGAATATGATACGTGGAAAGAAGAATTGAAACAGGCTATTCAATGATAAACGATAAAGGGATATTAATAAAAAATATTTTTTACATGCTTTCATATGCTTATAAAGCGCTTAATCAGTCTAATTATCAAAAGGTTGATGTAGAAGACTTTAAACATATTGAGGATCTTTTTGGTGCGATTCTTTCGAAAGGAATGATACAGCTTTCAAAACAGGGTCTATATAGAGAGTATCTAGAGCAAAATGATAGTATTACATCTGTAAGAGGTAGAATCGATTTTGCGGAAACAGTTAAAAATGTGATTCAAAAGAAGAAGTTAATTCACTGTTCTTATGATGAACTATCTGAAAATAATACTTTAAACCAAATATTAAAAACAACTGCAGAATTATTAGTGGTTCATAAAGATGTAGTTAAAAGTAGAAAAGATTTAAAAAATGCTTTGTTTGCTTTTCGTGGTGTTGGTTCAATTAATTTAAAACAAATTAAGTGGAATATGGTTAAATTTCCAAAACATAATCAAAACTATCGAATGCTTTTATTTATTTGTTATTTTGTGATTAATAAGCTTCTTTTATCTACAGAAAAAGGAAACTATAATATGCGAATGTTTGAAGAAGACCAAATGCATTGGGTCTACGAAAAATTCATTTTAGAATATTATAAGAAAAACCATCCAGAGCTAGGAGTGAGTGCAAAAGAAATCAAGTGGGAAATCGATGATGACAGTAAGACTAATACAGAAGCACTAAGTTTTTTACCTAAAATGAAAACAGATATAACATTACAGAATAAACAAACAGGAAACACAATTATAATTGATGCAAAGTATTACGGCTCTATTTTACAAAAATCATTTAATAAGGAAACTATACGGAATGCACATTTAAATCAAGTTATAACATATTTATTGAATGATGATCCTGATGGTTCTAAAGGTACAAAAGGGATACTATTATATGCTAAACCAGAAGGAAGCATTAACCCCGATTGGGACTATACATTAGCAGGCAGACATATTAGTGTAAAAGATTTGGATTTAAATACAGATTTTAGTGCAATAAAAAGAAAATTAGATAGTATTATTTAAAAATAATTAAATATTATAATGGTAATTTAATGCGCTATCGAAAAATTGGTTATGAATAACCAGTTGACATCTTGAATATGATTATTTATAATGTAAACGAAATATTGGTAAACCATAACCAAAATAGGAGGGATATACTTTGAGTTATATTGTAAACGATTATCTTAACCCTAGTGCATCAGATATTAACATGATGAGGGAATTGGCTTGGAACTGGACTAATGAGTTTAGAGGTGAGATGTTTTTTGGGGTTAATGAAATTATTGCATTTGCTTATGCAATACTTGTTGAAAAAGGATCATTAACAGATTCAAACGATTTATATAATGAAGTTTGTTCTAATTATGCATTTATAAAACGCAATGATGGAAAAGTAATACTTCATAATGCCGTAAAAAATTGTGACGCATCGTTATTAAAATGTATGATTGTAAATGCGGATTTATTTGTTAGTAATAATAGGTTTTCTGGTGAAATTACTACTCCTATTTCAATAATAGATTTATCTTTAAAAATTCTTGATATTCAGAACAATGATAGAATCATGGATTTATGTAGTGGAATAGGAAGATTTTTAGCTAAAGCATATTCTTATAATTCAAATCCATCCTATACTGGAATTGATATTAATATTAATAATTTACTATCATCAAAGATTATTGCTAGTGTGTTAAATTATGATATTACTTATAAATTAAATAGTGTCTTTAATCTAAAGGATATAGGTAAATTTAATAAGATTTTTTCCAATTACCCTTTTGGAATGCGTATTAAAGATTTAAGAGATGGTGTAGTTTATTTGGGCGACATAAACCAAATAATTCCATCCTTTTTTAAAGCTACTTCATCAGATTGGGTATTCAATTACGTTGCATTGAATATGTTAGAAGATGGCGGAAAAGCGATATGTATAATGACAAATGGAGCTGCGTCTAACACTTTAGACGCAGAGATCAGAAAATATTTTGTTGAAAGTGGATTTATTAAGGCAGTTATCTCGCTACCTAATAAAATGTTTGAATCAACTACTATACCAACCACAATGATTGTATTCGAAAAGACACGTAATAGTAATATAGTCTTTGTGGATGCTACTGATATTTGCCAAAAAGGTAGAAGAATTAATACATTTGATAAAAATGATATAGAAATGATTCTTAAATGTCTAGAAATGAATACGGAATATAGTAGAAGTGTATCCATAGAGGAGGTTGCTAATCTTAATTATAATTTGATACCATCGAGATATTTACAATCATATATTGATAAAATTGCAGTTAAAGATGGTGTGGAATTTGGGAGCATTATTAAAAAGATTACAAGAGGTGCATCTATAAAAGCTAGTGAACTTGATAAGCTAGTGTCTACTGAAGAAACTGACTATCAATATCTATTAATTGGTAATGTACATGAAGGGGAAATACAGAACGATTTGCCATATTTAACTAATATTGAAGCAAGTTTAGAAAAGTATTGTTTACAAGAAGGAGACTTAGTCTTTTCTAAAAATGGATATCCGTTTAAGGTTGCAGTAGTAAAAAAGAATGAGAAAAAAATATTGGCAAATGGGAATCTATATATTGTGAAGTTGGATCAAGAAAAGGCAAACCCATA
>CADBUH010000014.1 GCA_902797775.1 uncultured Erysipelotrichaceae bacterium
ATGGTGGAGAGGGACGGTTTCGAACCGCCGAACCCTGAGGGAGCAGATTTACAGTCTGCCGCGTTTAGCCACTTCGCTACCTCTCCAGAGAAATAAATGGTGCCGACTATAGGAATCGAACCTACAACCTATTGATTACAAATCAATTGCTCTGCCAATTGAGCTAAGTCGGCACATGGTGGAGGTTGACGGGCTCGAACCGCCGACCCTCTGCTTGTAAGGCAGATGCTCTCCCAACTGAGCTAAACCTCCGAATATTCACTTTTTAGTGCTTATTTAATATAGCACAAGCCACGGGGTGCGTCAATAAAATTTATGCGATTGTAGAAAAGAAATATGATATGCTTAAGTGGATAAAAAGAGGGTAGTACATGTATCGTAAAACGTGGTTTGAAATCAATTTAGATGCGATTGAAGAAAATGTAAAATATATTAAACAAAAAAATAAGAAAAAATTCATCGCTGTTTTAAAAGCGAATGCGTATGGATGTGGAGATATTCAGGTCGCACAGGCTGTTCTAGAAGCGGGTGCAGAGATGATTGCGGTCTCTTCCGTAGAAGAAGCACTAAGTTTACGTAAGGAAGGCTATGAAGGGGAATTATTAATCCTAGGTACAACCAATCCTTCTGATCTTCAAGTTTTAAAAGAATATCATATTACCACAAATGCCTATTCTTTAGAGTGGGTAAAAAAAGTGATTCAACTTGATTGTGAAGGCTTAAAAGTACATCTAAAAGTCGATACAGGAATGAATCGTATTGGTTCTAAATCCTTAGATGATACAAAAGAAATGTTGGAGTTACTCGTAAACCATGGTTGTAAAGTAGAAGGAATCTTTACCCATTTTGCGTGTGCCGATAGTAATACCACAATGACCCAAACCCAATTCCAATTATTCAAAGATACCGTTGAAGCTTTAGATTATACTTTTGAATGGATTCATTGTGATAATAGTGATGCTTCGGTATCACTGGAAGAAGATTTTAGTAATGCATGTCGTGTAGGAATCTCTTTATATGGGATTTCTGCTTATGAGAAATCTCTAAACCACGCACTTAGTTTCTATACCACTTTAGTTCATGTGAAAAAAGTTCAACCAAATGAAACGATTGGTTATGGGGCAACTTATACAACGGAAAAAGAAGAATGGATTGGAACGATTCCAGTTGGCTACGCAGATGGTTTTATCCGTGCAAACCAAGATCGTTATTTATTATGTAATGATCAACTATGTCGAGTTGTAGGTAGAGTTTGTATGGATCAAGCGATGATTTTATTGCCTGAAAAGATGGAAGTAGGAAGTATCGTAGAAATCTTTGGGCCACATCTTTCCTTAGAAAAAATGGCAGAAGACTTACATACCATTCCGTATGAAATCATCTGCCTCATCAGTCCACGTGTCACAAGACGTTATATCAAGAATCACCAAGTGATTCGAGAAGATAATGTCTTATTAGAACTTCATCGATAAGTATTCTTGATGGTCTAATGTATAAAGTGTAAATCCAGTTTCATCCAAGATCGCATACGTTCTTGGATGATTTTCTTTTGGTAAAGAGATTGAACTTGGATTCAGAATATAATGTTCATTCTCTTTTTCTAATACTGGAATATGAATATGTCCAAATAAGAAGATATCATCTTTTTCTAATAATGGATAATTGTCTGGTCCATAAATATGTCCATGACTCACAAAGAGTCGATGTCCTCGGAAAGGGAGAACTTGATAATCTGCAGTGATTGGAAACTTTAATACCATCTGATCAATTTCTGCATCACAATTTCCTCTTACCGCTGTTATTTTATTCCAAACAGAATTTAGAATTTCCATCGTTTCTTTTGGTGCATAATGTTCAGGAAGATCATTTCTTGGACCATGATAGAGAAGATCTCCAAGTAATAAGATGTGATCTGCTTGATGATAGTGATACGCATCTACTACAGCTTGTGCACCTTTCTTATCTCCATGTATATCGGACGCTACTAAATATTTCATATACTACCTACCTTTTTACTAATTTTATAACATTTTTAAGAATTCTATGTATAATAATAGTGGAAACTGTGACATTGACATAGATTTCTAAAAAATAGTATTTCTTTTTATTCACTGTATCTTGTTAAAGAACGGTAGGAGGTATCACAAATGAATCAAAGAAAACGTATCCAGCTCTTAGTATTACTCGCATTTTTAGTAGCCGTAGAAATCGTATTAACGTTAACACCAATTGGGTATATCCCATTAGGTCCAATCCGTGCTACGACGATGCATATACCTGTAATATTGGCTGGTATTTTATTAGGACCAAAGATTGGTGGAATCTTAGGTCTTGTGTTTGGCTTAACGAGTTTATTTAATAATACGGTTAATCCAACGATCACATCCTTTGTCTTTTCACCTTTTATTACAATTGGTGGAATCCAAGGAAATTTCTATTCTCTCATTATTGTATTAGTCCCAAGAATCTTATTAGGTGTAATAAGTGGGTTATTATATAAGTTATTTCGTAAATTCATTAAGAATGAAACCATTCCAATGATGTTATCGGCACTACTGAATACAATGTTACATACCATCTTAGTTATGGGTGGTATTTGGGTCTTCTTTGCGACCCCTTATGCAAGTGCTAGAGGAATGACACTTCCTGAAGTATGGGCATTTATCATTGGGGTAATATTCTCCAATGGTGTTATGGAAGCAATTTTAGCTGCGATAATTGTACCGATTTTAGTGAAGGCACTAAAACCTACGGTAGAAAGGATGAACTTAGATGAGTAAGAAATGTATTGTGATTGGCGTATCAGGTGGTATATCTGCCTATAAGATTTGCAGTTTAGTATCTTCTCTCAAAAAACAAGACTATGAAGTTCATGTCTTAATGACGAAATCAGCGACACAATTTGTAGGCCCAATGACATTTGAAACATTGAGTGGGGAAGATGTGATTTTAGATATGTTTGAAATCAATGGAAAGACACATGTTCCACATATCACACTCGCAAAGAAAGCAGATTTATTTGTGATTGCACCTGCTTCTGCGGATATCATTGCGAAAGTCGCACATGGAATCGCAGATGATATGTTAACCACAACCTTCTTAGCCGCAACTTGTCCAAAGCTCATTGTACCTGCGATGAATACACATATGTTAGAAAATCCAATTACCCAAGATAATCTAGAAAAGTGTCGTTCTTATGGAATGGAGATCTTAGAGAGTGGAGTAGGCTATCTAGCGTGTGGAGATTCAGGCAAAGGTAGACTTCCAGAACCAAATGAAATTGAAGATAAAATCAAGGATTTACTTTACACGGATAAATTTTTAGAAGGAAAGAAAGTATTAATTACAGCAGGTCCTACCCAAGAAGCGATTGATCCTGTACGTTATATTTCCAATCATTCAACTGGTAAGATGGGCTATGCTTTAGCACGTGCTGCTCGTAATGCAGGGGCAGAAGTGACACTTGTTGCAGGAAAGAATCATCTTGCGGATGTACCAGGTGTCAATATGGTTCATGTGGTGAGTGCGGAAGAAATGAAAGATGCAGTCTTACCACTTCAAAAGAAAATGGATGTCATGATCTTATCCGCGGCAGTTGCAGATTTTCGTCCAAAGACGATTGCCCGAGAAAAGATTCATAAGAATTCAGGCTTAGGATTAGAGTTAGAGCGCACAACCGATATCTTAGCTACTCTTGGTGAAAAAAAGAAAAAGGGTCAAGTATTAATTGGCTTTGCGATGGAAACAGAAAATATGGTAGCTTCTGCACAGAAAAAATTAGAAAAGAAGAATTGTGATTTTATCGTTGCGAATGATTTAAGAGAAGAAGGTGCAGGATTTGCGGTAGACACAAATCATGTCACCATCATCTCTAAAAAAGAAGAAAGAGATTTAGGATTACTTTCCAAAGAAGAAACTGCAGAAGAAATCTTAAAGTATTGTTTGAAGGGATAAAAGAATATGTTATTGACGATTGATGTTGGAAATACAAATATTGCTTTAGGAATTATGGATGGGGATAAAGTGATTAGTACATATCGCCTCATGACGAAAACTCCACGTACTTCGGATGAACTGATGTCCTTCTTTGATTCTTTCTTAACACGGGAAAAGATTAAAAAGGAAAAGATTGAAGATATTATTGTTTCTTCGGTAGTCCCAAAGATTATGTATACCTTAAATTCTGCGATTATTAAATGTTTTGGAAAAGAACCAATCATTGTAGGACCAGGTATTAAAACGGGTGTTAAGATTCAGACAGAGAACCCAAAAGAAGTAGGGGCAGATCGTATTGTGGATGTTACGGCTGCGTATTATCTTCATAAGCGTTCTTGTATTATTGTGGATTTTGGTACAGCGACAACGTTTGATTATGTATCGAAGGATGGTGTATTCTCTTATACCGTAATCGCACCGGGCTTACAGATTACTGCGAGTGCGTTGACTTCACAAACTGCGAAACTTCCTGAAATTGAAATTGTTAAACCAAAGTCTATCTTAGGGCGTAATACAATTACAGGAATGCAGGCAGGTGTAGTCTATGGATATATTGGTCTAGTAGAACATATTATTCGCACAATGAAAAAAGAATTAAAAGATCCAGATTGTTATGTCATTGCGACAGGAGGATTAGGAAATACCATTGCCAAAGAGACAAAACTCATTGATGAATATGATCCAAATATTGCATATAAAGGTATGAATATTCTCTATCAACACAATAAAGAATTAAAGGCGAAGAAAAAAGGTGAGTAATCACCTTTTATTCTTTTTCGACTTTAGAATCAGCGTTTTTCTTTACCGATTCAATACCGTGTAAACAATTCTTTAAAGCTGTATAACCTTCACTTACAGCGATGATTTGTCCATTCTTCGCTTTTAGACGGAAACGGAATTCGCCACCTTTATCTTGGTAAATTTCAAACTTTGGATTGCTTTCTTTTTTGAAACCTTCTTCTGTTTGATTCTCTACTGCTGCAACCGGAGCGTTTTTCTTAACACTCTCAATTCCATTGAGACAAGACTTTTCAGAAGCGTATACTTCTGAAGTTGCGATTACTTCTCCATTCGAAGCTTTTAAATCAAATTTCACACCTGTTTTTGTTTCTTTCACTACAAATTTACCCATTATTATCCCTCCTTATAGTGAATTAATAGTTTCTAATTTTATTATACCTAAACATTTTTATTTTTGAGAAAAATGGTACAGTGAATATAGGATGAATCAGATAAAGGAAATAGAAGAAAAGTTATATCCAGAATACTATGGGAAGGGTTTTATTATTACACCAGAAAGTATCCTTCGAAAGTTCTTAGAAGATCTAACAAAACAAAATCTTACAATTGATGAATCAATCAAAGAAGAATTTGATCGCTACTACCATCGAAATGTTTTTGTGTCATTTACAAAAGAAGAGATTCTAGAAGCGATTGAAAATATGATTACGTTTTATACATTTTATGAAGAAAAAGAAAAAGTTTTTGAACTCTACGCCTTAAGAGAATATCTAAAATAAGATATAATACAACGTATGACAGTCTCTAAAACATATAAGACAAGTGAACTTCTAAAGAGATTCGCACCATATGTTTTGAAGTATAAAAAGTTATTATGTTTTGATTTATTTTGTGCTGCCTTAACGACGCTATGTGATGTAACCTTACCTCGTATTATGTCACACCTTACAAATACCGCAATGTATCATACGGCGGATTTAACGGTTCAGTTAGTATTAAGGTTAGCACTTCTTTATACTGCCTTAAAAGTGATTGATGCGATTGCGTATTTCTATATGAGTTCTCAAGGACATATCATGGGTGTCTATATTGAAACGGATATGCGAACAGATGCCTTTAAACATCTAGAACGCTTAAGTGATAGTTATTATGCGAACACGAAGATTGGTCAAATCATGGGGCGTATCACAAGTGATTTATTTGATATTACAGAGTTTGCGCACCATTGCCCAGAAGAGTTCTTCATTGCGGCATTAAAGATTACGATTGCCTTTGTGGTATTATGCCAATCAAGTGTCTTATTGACGGTTATTATCTTTGCGTGTGTTCCACTAATGATTTTTGTCTCCATTAAACTAAATCGAAGATATCGTCGTGCCACAAAAGCACAACGTGTTCAAATCGGAGAACTGAATGCACAAGTAGAAGATTCTTTATTAGGAGAGAGGGTTGTAAAGGCATTTAATGCAGAAGATAAAGAATTAGAAAAATTTGAAGAAGGAAACCAACGCTTTAAAGAAATCAAGAAAGAACGGTATTACGCGATGGCGAATTATAATATGTCTACGCGTTTATTTGATGGTCTCATGTATGTGTTGACGATTGTGGCAGGAGGTTTATTCCTTGTCTATGGAAAGATTACCGCTGGTGATTTAGTGGCCTATGTCTTATATGTTTCTACCTTAATTGCGACAATCCGTCGAATTGTTGAATTTGCGGAACAATTCCAATCCGGTATTACAGGTATTGAACGTTTCTTAGAAATTATTGATACACCAGTAGATATTCAAGATCTTCCAAATGCGAAACCATTAGTCATTACGGGTGGAAAGATTGAATTTGACCATGTGACTTTTGAATACCCAGATGATCATAATCG
>CADBUH010000015.1 GCA_902797775.1 uncultured Erysipelotrichaceae bacterium
ATCATCTTCTTATTCCCTTATTTATTAAGAGATTTTGTGAATATAGAACATGATACCTTTTTTCATTTATCTCGTATTGAAGGATATGCGAATGCCTTAAGTCATGGTCAATTCTTTCCTAGTTTATACCCTTATAAGAATGGTGGATTTGGATATGCATCTGGGTTATTTTATTGTGATGTTCTCTTATGCATACCTGCTTTACTTTATATAATGAAAGTTCCTTTATCCATCTGTTATGTGATTACGATTTTTGGGTTTACTTATTTTTCTTGTCTTACCATGTTTTTATTATTGAAGAGATTGACGAAGAATCCACTTATACAATTGGTGGTTTGTTATGGATATGTCTTTGCGAATTATCATATTACGAATGTATATGTACGTGGTGCTTTAGGTGAAGTTACTGCCATGATCTTCTTACCTATGATTGTGATGGGTCTATATGATTTATTCGAAAAAGAAGAAAAGAATCATATTTATTTATTTGGAGTAACTGGTTTAGCGATTAGTCATAATCTTAGTTTCTTATTTGGAATCCTTCTCGTAATTTCTTTTTCTATTCTTTATCTTAAGAAAATAAAGAAAGAGATTCTTATTTATTTATTCAAAGAAACTGGTTGGGCATTCTTATTTACTTTATTCTTTACCTTACCAATGATTGAACAAACCCGTTTTCAAACAATGTATCTTCATTATGATGGACTCTATTCCAATTTAGCTTCCTATTCGATTCCTTTATGGAAGTATTTTGCGAATGAAACCGTATTTGGATATGGAGATCGTTTCTATAGTAAAGATTTATGTATGTTAGTGAATATTGGTTATTTCTTAACCTTTATACCACTTACCTATTTATTTGTAGCAAAGGATAAGAAGACCTTCTTTGGGAATTGTTGTTTTTATATGGGTTATTTCCTTTATGTATTTGCCTCCTTCCTTATCCCTTGGCAATTTCTATCCTTCTTAGGAATTATCCAATTCCCATGGCGTCTTAGTGGAATAGCGATGGTATTATTATGTATTCCTAGTGTAATTGGACTGCAAGAATTAAAGGTCAATAAAAAAGAGATCTTATGTATGGTATTACTTTTTGTCTTAGGAATTGAATCCGTTTATCATCTTGCTCCTGTACTTACGAGAACCTTCGGTATTACTTCTCATACAAGTTATGAAAACTTGTTAGATGGTAGTATTGTAGATCCTTATTATTCAGCTACTTATATTCGTGTAGAATGTGCAGGTGCAGATTATTTACCCGTTACTTCTCCTGATTTTAGAGAATATTCTAAATCCATTAAAGATAATCAATATAACGATTTAGATATCCCTTATGAAAAAGACTATACAACTCTTTCCTTTAAGGTAGAGGAAGACTATCTTAATGAGGAACTTCTTCTTCCTCTAACAAGTTATAAAGGATATCAAGTCTATTATGAAGATCAACCAATTGAAACATTAGTATCCAATAATGGAATGATTTCTTTTATTCCAAAAGAAAAAGGAAATTATCAATGTATCTATAAAGGAACCTTCCTTCAACATAGTACACATCTTATTTCCTTATTGTCCTTAATACTCTTTGTATTCTTAAATCGTAAATTAGCGTCCAAATAATCCAGGAAGATATTGACTTAGACCATTTAAATTCTTAAAGAGTTCTTCATATTGCGAAAAATCAACCTTTTCTAATTCTTCTGAAATAGCTTGTGCTTGCTGTAAGATTTGATTTAACTCTTTCATTGCTTCTTGATATGACTTATACATTTCAATAACCTTAGGTACCACAACACTTAATCCCGCAATGATAAGAGCCAAAATAACACACCAAATAATTAATTTAATTTTACGGATCTTTTCAAGCTTTCGTTTCTCTTCAATAAGTTCCATTAATAATTCATGATCTGATTTTTCAAGCATACTTATTTCCTCTCATATATTTTTCCTGTTGGTATAAGGGTTGTTTCATCACTCGCATAACCTTCTTGGTAATATTCATAGAGATGTTTTTCATCTGTATAATCATAGGATAAGAATCGTCTCGAACGCTTTTCACCTTCTTTTGCGTCAAAGACTTCTTTGGATTCTTTTCCTTCTAATAATCTTTGATAAGCTTCTTGTAAGTCATCATAAGAGATTGGTTGATTGGATACTTCCATCGTATCATGATTTTCTTCTTTCCCTTTAATTAATAATAATGGGTTTTCTCTTCCTAAGATGGTTTCCCCTTCTTCTGCGTATCCATGGTCTGCGAGGATAATGATGGAAGAATTCTCATAGACATTCGCTTCTTTTAATTTATTTAAATACGCTTCTATAATCGTCATGGAACATTTCATATTTAAGTCATAAGAACCTTCTTCGAGTGGTATTACATTCACTTCTTCATCATATTGGAAAGGCACATGGGCTCCATCAATATGAATAAAGCGGAAACATTTCTCCTCTGTCACATCCATTGGTTTCTCTTTAATATCTTGATAGAAGTCATGGTTTAAAGATGTAAAGGCTTCGCCATTACCACTTGCACGATTCTGTAGGACACTAATCATACCTACTGTTGAATAATATTTCTTTAATGGATAGGGTGCATATAGGAACCACGTAACTCTTGTATTAGTACGCGCAAATTCCGCAATATTATTTAAATGGTAATGATCCATTTCTACATTTTCAAAACGGAAGATATCATCACTATTATAGGTTATATCTGCCTCATACATTCCCATACGATAGTTCTTTGATTCTAAGGTATGAAATAAAGGAGATGCATTCATCGCCTTTGTTTCAAAGGTTATAAAATCTTCTTGGTTTTCATTCCATATTCCTGTCAACATAAATGGAATGGAATATTTCGTAAAAGGATAAGCACAGACGGTATCTGGATAAAAGGTAAAATCTTTTAGAATCTCTTTGTATTCTTTTCTTTCTTCTAATAGATGATGAAAGGTTTCTCCATCTGCTGCATCGATCACTAGAATAATTAAGTTATCATCCGTTGAATATACAAATTCATTTTCTTTTGTGACTACAGCTGAACGCTTACGCATAAAGCCATCATGACGAATCGCATTCGTAAGCAATGTCACACTACAAGTAATTAATAAAAGAACACACATCGCATCAACCAAAAAGATAAATTGCGATTTATTCCACTTCATAAAACAATAAATTCCTAATCCGATAATCAATACCCACCAAATGATGGAAGTGATCATTCCAAAGGTATGATTATTCCAATCATAAGCTGTTCCATCTAAACTAGGTAAATCTTGGATTAGGAAATTTCCTTGAACGTAAGAGCCA
>CADBUH010000016.1 GCA_902797775.1 uncultured Erysipelotrichaceae bacterium
ACTGCGAATTATTGGTTAAGTGAAGCTTATGATGAAGAAATTGCGAAAGCACATAGAGAAGCAGATATTCATATTCATGACTTAAGTATGTTGACAGGTTATTGTGCTGGTTGGTCTTTAAAACAACTGATCCAAGAAGGTCTTGGTGGTGTACCAGGAAAGATCTCAAGTGCACCAGCACGTCACTTAAGCACCTTATGTAACCAAATGGTAAACTTCTTAGGAATCATGCAGAATGAATGGGCAGGCGCACAAGCCTTCTCTAGTTTTGATACTTATTTAGCACCATTTGTAAAAGTTGATAATCTTTCTTATAAAGAAGTGAAACAAGAAATTCAATCTTTCATTTATGGTGTTAATACACCTAGCCGTTGGGGAACCCAAGCACCATTCACGAATATCACCTTAGATTGGACAGTTCCAAGTGATTTAGCGAAACAACCTGCGATTGTAGGTGGAAAAGAAATGGATTTCTTATATGAAGATTGTAAGAAAGAAATGGATATGATTAATAAAGCCTTCATTGAAATTATGATTGAAGGTGACGCAAATGGAAGAGGGTTCCAATATCCAATTCCTACCTATTCCATCACAAAAGATTTTGATTGGTCCGATACTGACAACAATCGTCTCCTCTTTGAGATGACTGCGAAATATGGAACCCCATATTTCTCTAACTATGTGAATTCCGATATGGAACCAAGTGATGTACGTAGTATGTGTTGTCGCTTGCGTCTTGACTTAAGAGAATTAAGAAAGAAGTCAGGAGGTTATTTTGGATCTGGTGAAAGTACAGGATCGGTTGGTGTTGTCACCATCAATATGCCTCGTATTGCTTACCTATCCAAAACACCAGAAGAATTCTATAAACGTTTAGATCGTATCATGGATATCTCTGCACGTTCTTTAAAAGTAAAACGTGATATTATTACACGTCTATTAGATGCAGGGTTATATCCTTATACAAAACGTTACTTAGGTTCCTTCAATAACCACTTCAGTACAATCGGTTTAGTAGGTATGAATGAAGTAGGTTTAAATGCCGCATGGTTAAAGAAAGATTTAACCCATGAAGAAACACAAAAATTTGTGGTAGAAGTGTTAAATCATATGAGAGAACGTCTCAGTGATTACCAAGAACAATATGGTGATCTCTATAACCTAGAAGCGACACCTGCAGAAAGTACCTCTTATCGTTTAGCGAAACATGATGTAGAAACGTATCCAGATATTATTACAGCGAATATGGATGGAACTCCATATTATACAAATAGTTCTCATTTACCAGTTGGTTATACCGATGATATCTTTGGGGCTCTTGATATTGAAGATCAATTCCAAACTCTCTATACTTCAGGAACAGTCTTCCACGCATTCTTAGGAGAACGGTTATCCGATTGGAAAAGCGCAGCGACGTTAGTAAGAAAGATTGCGCAAAATTATAAACTCCCTTATTACACATTAAGTCCTACCTATTCGGTATGTCCAAACCATGGATATATTGTCGGAGAACATTGGACATGTCCAAAGTGTGGTGCAGATACAGAAGTCTACTCACGTATTACAGGATACTATCGTCCAGTCAATAACTGGAATGCGGGTAAAGCCCAAGAATTCAAAGATCGTAAGACCTATGATGTAGAAGGACTCATGAATGTACCACAGGTTGAAAAACATGAAGTTGTGGAACCAATTGTGAATCGTGAGAGTGATGATAAACTTACCTTATTCACAACGAGTCATTGTCCAAACTGTAAGATGGTAAAAGAGTTAATGGAGAAGAAGGGAATCTCTTATAAAGTTGTGGATGCGGAAAAAGATACTGCTTCCGCAAGGAAATACGCAATCCTCCAAGTACCAGTCTTACTGGTAAATCGAGGAAAAGAAGAAGCTGTATATCGTCGTATGAACGATATCATGATGTATATTAAGGATCGATAAAAGATAATAGCCATGGTTCTACCATGGCTATTGTTTCATAAGCTTATGAAGAAAGTGACATTCAAAACAATCTTCCGTTATACCTTACCTGTTATGACAGGATATCTAGTCTTAGGGATGGGCTATGGCATCTATTCCACCAAAAGTGGTTATGGGTTTTGGTGGGTACTAGGTGCTAGTGTTTTTGTGTATGCAGGAAGTATGCAGTTTGTACTAGTGGAATTATTGAAAAGCCAAGCGAGTTTTATAACCACCTGTATTACAACCTTAATGGTCAATGCACGCCATCTCTTTTATGGAATCTCTATGATTGATCGCTATAAAGGAGCAGGGAATAAGAAATTATATCTCATTCATTCTTTAACCGATGAAACCTATTCATTACTATGTAATGATATGGAAACACCATTACCGAAATATACCTTCTACTTTTTGGTTTCTTTATTTGATCATCTTTATTGGATTATAGGAAGTGTTCTAGGTGCTATCATTGGACAATCGATTGCGTTTAATAGTGCAGGGATTGAATTTTCTATGACTGCTTTATTTGTAAGTGTCTTTGTCGAACAATGGTTATCCACCAAGAATCATCTTCCTTCTTTGATTGGCTTAGTAGGTTCGATTGTATGTCTATTACTATTTGGCCAAGAGAACTTTTTAATTCCATCAATGATTTTGATTGGAGCACTTTTATTAGGCAGTAAACAATATAATGAAAGGAGAATCGAAGATGCATAATGTGATACAACTGATTCTCACAAGTCTTATGACATTTCTTCTAAGAGCTTTTCCTTTCTTAGTATTTCAAAAGAAAGAAACACCGAAAGTCGTATCTTATTTAGGTAAGGTACTCCCTTATGCGATTATGGGAATGTTGGTGGTCTATTGTTTAAGAAATATTTCTTTTCTTGTTCCTTCTTATGGACTTCCAGAACTCCTTGGTGTAGCAGTGACAGTGATCGTTCATGTGTGGAAAAGAAATACCTTATTCAGTATTATTAGTGGAACGATTTGTTATATGGTTTTAATACAAGGGATATTAATCTAGAGAATAGAGAGTGGGTTATTCTTTTTGGCTGTTGGATTAGTGAAATCATAAAAATCAATTAAGGACCACATTGTGGTCCTTAATACAGTTTGTTTTATTCTAAATGGGTTACAATCCAAAACAATAATTCTGCATATCCTTTTTTTCCTGCTGCAATTTCAAGAAAGATAGAAGATAGTTCGTCTTGAGAATAGTTAATGTGTATTTCGTTGAGCTCTAAGAACACAAGCATAGCATGGGCACCGATTCTTTTATTACCATCAATAAATGCATGATTTCTCGCAAGACCATAACCAAGTCTTGCAGCCTTTTGATATATGGATGGAAATAAATCTTGATTATCATATGAATGAAATGGGGCTGATAATGCAGACTCCAGTAATCCCTCATCTTTAATACCAGAAGAGCCACCAGTTTCATCAATTAGTTCTTGATGAAGTATAATCACTAGTTCTTTGGATAAGACAATCATTTAGCTAATTCCTCATATGCCTTGCGGTTTTGTTTTATTAATCTTTTTGATATTTCGCTAACACTTTCTTTAGAAGCTGTTTCCATAGATTCTGAAATATTAAAATCAATGATTAAATATCTTGGTTTATTATTTTTTAATATGATGACTGACCCATTATCATCGACAAGTCTAGCCACCTTAGAAAAGTTTTGGTTAGCTTCAGTCATAGAAATAATATTTTTGGTATCAATTAACATAGCATATACCTCCTAGTATCATTATATTATAAACTAGGATAAATACAACCTAGATATTAAGAGGTGCCTGACAATTTATTGCTGGGTGGGTGAGTAAGAACATCTTTCACACCTTCTTAATTTGGCGGTATGCAAAAGAATTTCAAAGACAAAAAGAGGATAGATTTTTGAGAATAGAGACCTCTAATAAGTGAATGAATAGATATAGTATAATAAGGAGTGTCGAAAAGAAGAGTAGGTGAAAATATGAGTAAAACAATTCGTGATTATGCAAAAGAAGTATTACCACATGTGATTGAACTACGTAGAGATATTCACGCACATCCAGAAGAAGGTATGACAACAGTACGTACAGCTTCTAAGGTATGTGAAGAATTAGATCGTTTAGGAATTACCTATCGTAAAGTAGAAGACAATGGGGTTATCGCAGAAATTAAAGGAGAAAAAGGAAACAGTGACAAGATTGTGATGCTAAGAGCAGATATGGATGCACTTTGCACACAAGAAAAGACAGGGTTACCTTTTGCGAGTGAAATAGAAGGAAAGATGCATGCATGTGGACATGATTTACATACCTCCATGTTATTAGGGACCGCAAATATCTTAAACCAAATGAAAGATCAATTTGATGGAACGGTTCGTCTATTATTTCAACCTGGAGAAGAAATTGCGATTGGTGCGAAATATTTAATTGAACATGGGGCAATGGAAGGAGTCGGTATGGGATTTGGCTTCCATGTAGATCCTTTAGCACCAAGTCATACTGTCTTAGCGAAACCTGGTTCTGATTGGGCAGCAGTTGATCACTTCTATATTACCGTTCATGGTACAGCAGCACATGGGGCAACACCACACGATGGATATGATGCAACAGTTGCGGCTAGTGCGATTGTGATGAACCTACAAACTATGGTAAGTAGAGAATGTAATCCGATGAAACCTTTGGTAGTCACAGTTGGTTCTCTTCATTCAGGAAATGCATTTAATATCGTTTCTGATACAGCTACGATTGAAGGAACTTGTCGATCCTTTGATATGGATATCTATGAAATGATTCCTACTTCCATGGAACGTATTGCGAAAAATACAGCAGCTGCATTCCATTGTGAAGCAGAAGTAAAAGTAGATCGCCTAGGTGGACCTCTAATTAATGATGAACATGCTTACGAAGTATTAAAGAATGCATGTAAGAAAGTTTTACCAA
>CADBUH010000017.1 GCA_902797775.1 uncultured Erysipelotrichaceae bacterium
CCCTTCTTCTATATTACCAGAATGAACTCTTTCTCTAGGGAATGCGATAAACCACATATCCTTTTCTTCTGGATGATTAATATAATAATCAATTTGTGCTTCTCTTTTATTATTCACAAGATGAATTGTATGATACAAACGAATATAATCAAGTACATGCATGAAACATAGGATTGAACATAATCCAATCATCGTATATTGGGATACCTTATTAAAAGTGCATTCATTTAATAAAAAGATGGTTAAAGAGATGAATAAATAAATTGTATAGACACTACTACGTACATCAAAGATTGGAGATATCAGCATAACCGCATTCGCCCCTAACGCACATAAGAGTAAATAAATTCCATAGATCCCTTTATTATTTGAGCTATAACCTAGTAGTAATACACATAAACTAATTAACCAAAGTGCATAGAAACATGTGTTCAAGAGTAAACTATGTGGCACATTTAAATCCGCAAGTATATAAAAGAGGTTTAATTTTGTTAAATCATAAAGATTCCATACAAAGGAATGAATAAAACCTAGACAAAAGATCACATATAATCCAATATTCATCCAGTTCTTATGGTTTTCTCTATTTTGATAAACAACAATAATAGAGAATAAACTAATGAGTCGAACAAGCCATTCATGATCACGGAATGTATAAGAGATATAGGTTTTCCAATTCATTCCTATTTTTGTGAATAATGGTAAATTATGGAAATAGGCATGATCTCGAAACATCCTTAATTGTGCTCCAGGTGAAAAATAGATTAATCCTAAACCAATTAGGGATACACACGTGATTAGAATCATCTTCTTTAATTTAGCTTTATCTTTTATGAATAAATAGATTAAAACTAAGATATTCGCTCCTACCATCATCCCTGCTGCATTTTCCATATAGAGTGGAATCATCAAATTCAAGATACATAATAAGAGAATGCGCCTATTATCATTCTTATCCTCAAACACATATCCATATAATAAATAAATCTGAATTAAAAATAAGAATAATGGAATGATATAAGTAGTTCCCATAATCCATGTATAGGTTTGAACACGTAAGCCTTCACTGACAGTTATCATCAACATAAAAATTAAAACAAACGTCAAGATAACATAACGACTATGATTCGTTTTATAAATGAAATAGGCAATACCAGTAAATAGACATGCGTTAATGATATTCCATAGGGATTTATGATCCGCAATGAGAAATCCCCATAATTCACTTAAATATCTTCCTGACCATCCTAAATAAAACTCATACGCTTTTAAGAATGGATTTGAACTATATCTTCCCCCTATCGCATAGACCCAATCATCTCCTGCTACAGGTGCCCAGCGACTAATCAAAAAGAAAAAGACAAAAATAGCCAATAGAAAAAAGATTGTGAAGTACGATTTTTTGAAGATTTTCGTATTCATATTAAAAATTATACCTTATTTTTATATGGAAAAACGCGTGAATATTGGAAAACATGGTATAATTTTTAAGTTGATAGGAGAAGATATTTTGAAATATTCCTTTGTAATACCTTGCTATAATTCTGCTCATACAATTGGAAAAGTTGTCGATGAGATTAAAGAAAAGATGCAAGAGTTAAATGAAACATCATATGAAATCATCTTGGTAGATGACTATTCTCCAGATCGTACTACCAAAGATGTGATTTTTGAATTAGCGAATCAAGAGAATATTCGTGCGATTGCTTTAGCGAAGAATGCAGGTCAAGAGAATGCATTAATGGCAGGATATCGTGCAAGTAGTGGAGATTATGTTGTCTCTTTAGATGATGATGGTCAACACCCTGTCAATCAATTAGATCGCTTAATTAATAAACTTAATGAAGGTTATGATGTTGTTATTGCGCACTATGCCAATAAAAAACATTCTTCCTTCCGTAATTTAGGTTCTAAACTCAATGATAAGATGGAAATTGATTTATTAGGGAAACCAAAAGATTTATATATTGGTTCCTTCTTTATTGCGAAACGGTTCGTTATTAATAAGATTATTGAATATCCTAATCCATATACCTATATTCGTGGCTTATTATTAACTGCGACCAGTAATATCGCAAATGTGGAAGTTGACCATAGAGAACGTCTTGAAGGGAATTCCCAATATACCTTAAAGAAACTTATTCATTTATGGTCCAATGGATTTACTTCCTTTTCGGTAAAACCATTACGCTTTGCGACTTTAGTTGGTAGTTTAGTAGCCTTATTTGGTTTCTTATTTGCGATTTATGTCGTTATTAATAAACTTATTCATCCTGAGATTCAAGCAGGTTGGTCTTCTTTAATGGCGATGATGACATTCTTAATTGGTATTACATTATGCACATTAGGAATGATTGGAGAATATATTGGACGTATCTTTATTAGTCTTAATAGATCTCCTCAATATGTCATAAGTGAAACAAAAAATATGAATCGAGAGAATAAAACACAATCGTAAGGATTGTGTTTTGTTATAATAATAAAGATATGAATAAAATAAAGTATCCAAAGCTATTCTTATTTTTAACTATCACATTCATTTGTGCTTTTATTTTTGTGCCTTATCTCATCGGTGATAAAGCTTTTATCCTTGGTTGGGATATGCGCACTTTATATAGTTCAAACTTTGAGAATTTAAGAACAGAAGTTCAAGCCTTCTTAAAGGATGGAACCCTTCCCTTCTGGTCTTGGGTTAGTTTCTTAGGAAATGATTTCTATTCTACAAAGTTATTCTATTTTAATGATTTCTTTGATATTGCATTCGCATTTACAAACCTTCCTTACACAACCGTTATTATGTGCTCTACTTATTTAAAGTTCTTAATTGCAGGGTTTAGTTTCTATGCGTATGCAAAATATAATAAGTTTCAATCTTTTACTTGTTTTATAGGTTCCTTACTATTTGCTTTTTCTAGTTATAACTTACAAACCATGATGCATCCTTTCTTTGGATCCTATTTTGTTTTCTTGCCACTCTATTTCTTAGGGGTTGATCGCTATATCGTTGAAAAGAAAAAGAACTTCTTTATCTTGATGGTTTTCTTCCTCTTTATTAATAACTATTATCTTTTCTATTCCACTTCCTTATTTACGATTCTTTATTTTATTTATCGTTGGAAGAAAGAATATAACAGTTTAAAAGACATGATGAAGAACGCAATCAAATTGATTGGGTATTATCTAGTTGGTTTCTTATTATCTGGTGCAATTGTTTTACCAGAAGTCTTAGCCATCTTAAGAAATTCTAGAATTGGAAATCGTAGTAGTATCTTACTTTATGATAGTCTACTTCCTTATTTCAATTATCTCTTTAGTTTTATTATGCCTACAAGTATTCTTGCGAATCGAGAAACCATCTTATCTACGTTATATTCCTATACATCAAAAAATGATTCTGTTATGGCAATCTTCTTATGGGCTTCTTCCTTATGTGCTTTATTAATTCCACAATTCTTTACGAAAGAAAGAAGAGATAAAGTTAATGGAATCTTATGGATTGTTATAACATGCATCGCACTGATTCCTATCTTATCCAGTGTCATGCATGGATTTAGTGAACCTTCTTTCCGTTGGTTAGCAAATCCTTCCTTCTTATTAATCGTAATGGTATTAGGATTACTTGAAGATTATGAACACCTGAATCAAAAACTCTTAAAGATTAGTTTTATCTGTATTCTTATTTGTATGATTGGTTGTACACCACTTCTAGCCTTTCTTCAGAATGTTCCATTATCTTCTTTAAAAGAGGAATGGTATATCCCTTTATTAACACTACCTACCTTTCTTCTTATTTCAATTGCGTTTATTAAGAATAAAAAGAATATTCTTTTAACTGGATTAATTCTAGAATTATCGATTGTTTCATTCTTCTCTTTCTTTGGAAATCCACCATTTTCTTCTTTAACGAAAAATGAATTAGAGCGTTTATCTTATTTAATGGGAGAAAAGAATCAATACAATCGCTTTGTATTAGGATTAGATGAAAAGAATGCGAGTCAATTCTATCGGAATTATATTGATCCAGTGAATATCTATTGGAATTTATCCACAAACTATAACCTTGACTATAACATCATGGGTTTACTTTCCTATGATAGTACTTATAACGCAAGCGCAAATGATTTAAAGAAACTTGATTTAGAGCGTGTTCAACATTATCTACCTTGGACCTTTAATGTTCAAAATCCAGATATTATGACCCTTTTATCCACTAAATATGCGGTTGTGATGAATGAAGAAGATGTTCCATTCCTTCATTCACATTATGTAACAAATTATTTTGAGATGAAGATTTATGAAAATGAAGATTATTATAATTTAGGAAAAACCTATACCGACATCATGAGTTATGATGAATACTCACCTTCGAATTCGAATATGGTTACACAGAAAGTTATTGCGCATGCAGAAGATAGAACAGCTATTCAATCTCTATTAGGAAAAGAAGAAGTCTTCTTCGATAGTGTACGAATTAAAGGAAATTATGTATTCGCTTCAATTACCACAAAAGAAAAAGGCTTCGCCGTCTTATCCATCCCATATGATTTAGGTTGGAAAGTATTGGTCAATGGAAAAGAAGTTTCAAAATATGAAGTGAATGGTGGTTTAATAGGAATTCCATTAACTTCTGGTTATAATCAAATCGATATGCATTTTGTACCACATGGTTTAAAACCAGGAATTATGATGAGTATGGTTGGGATACTTGTATGGCTAATCCTACTCTTATCCCCTACTTTGTTTCATAAGAAAGAAAAAGAATAGAGTGACTTAAGTCACTCTATTTTTCGATATAGTATCTTGTTCCACCTTGGTCACTATCATACGTCCAAGTAACGGAATCAACGATTCTTCCTTTTGCTTTATCATAGACGACGATGGATATACCAGGTTGATCATTTGTATATTCAATTCCATCAAATAGGATATCCGCTTTCGATGGATCTTTCATACTCGAAATATAATAATAATGTCCATCAATGGTTCCATCTAAGGTATGTTCATCAAAATTGAGAGATAAACCATCAAAGTCTCCAATGAGATATCCACTCTCATAGAAATGATCCACAATATCATCCACTCCTAAAAGTTTATTTAAATAGGATTCATACGCAACGGTATCAAGTTCAGAAGATGTAAAGAGAACTTCATATTCAAGATGTGCTTTTAGATAATCAATATATTGATTGAAATCTGTTATATTCATTAAGGTTGGATCTCCCTCTTTATAGATGGTATTCCAACGATTTAATGGTGTTCCTTGTACACTTTCTAAACCATGGGCTTGTGCGTAATTTGTATTAACCCAATATAAGCGATATGGAGTAATATCATGCATTCCATAAAGAGGATTATATTTTGTGATAAATTCATTATTGATTATAGGAAGTGTAGGATTTAGGTTTCCTAAAATCTTTTGCGTTTCAATGTATTGATTACGATTATGATCTTGATAACGTGTATAAGCTAAATCTGCAAGCGCTCTAAGGTAAGCAAATGAAGCAAATAACACAAAGATACTTAAGACCACACGTAATAATTGTGGTATTAAATCATCATCTAATAAGCTATTAGTGAGTATCATAATTGCGATAATTAAGAATACACATGCCCCAAACATAGAGCGATCATAGAGTACTGGAACAGGTGTTAAAATAATCGCAAAGACTGCCGCAATGGAAGCAAGTGCGAAATAACACGCAATACGAATACTTCTTTTTTTATTTGCAAGTAAAGAGAACGCAAGTAATACCACAAAGAGTAACCATAAAATGAGTTCTCCCTGTTCTAAAACATCTAGGAAGTTCATGAAATCATGAATGATGGTATAAGCCTTTCCATCTGTATTCACAAAATCTAAGGCACGAACACGATTTCCTGGTGCAAGAATCAAGAATGCATAACCCACAATCGTTCCACATAAACCAAGATATTTCCATGAAGCAATCTTCTTCTTTTCTTTCCAACACTGATATAGATGAAATAATAATAGAAGGATTAAAGCTCCCCCTGTATTCTCATTTGTCCATCCTGCAACAAGTCCTAATAAAGTAATCCCAATTGGATTGACTTTCTCTTTTGTACGATAAAGATAGAAGAAATAAAGCACAATCGTAGTCGTCCAAAGATAATTGCATGAACCGGTTTCCCATAAGACTGTTTGTCCAAAGACAGGTGCGAATAAGAATAATAAGACAGCTATGAGTAATAAATAAATCACTTCTTTTACTTCTTCACCAAAAGCATGTTTATAAATTAATACACATAAACATACAAAACATGCACTATTACATACATCAAAGATAATCTTTGGTAAGGCTAGGAATATACGTGCAATAATATGCGCCATACTTCTTCCAGTCCAAGTCATATATTGAATATATTCACGATGGAAGATATCAAAAATGCCATTATTAATTTGATATCCAAAATCATCTGCGATTTGTATCGTAAATACATTCAATAAAAGCATAAGAAAAAAGAGTATCATACATGTACGATAAAA
>CADBUH010000018.1 GCA_902797775.1 uncultured Erysipelotrichaceae bacterium
ACACTCGCTGCAAGTTTTGGATTTCTAAACATATCCATTACGCCATGGTAGCAAATACGATCTCCAGAACCAAAGTCTTGATGTGTTGGATAATCAAACATACACCACTCATAACATCCTACATGTTCTCCATCTTTCATGGCTGCATCCATAACTCTTGCGTGACGTAACGCATGCTCTTGTCTTTTTTGCCATGTATCATAAGATTTTGTTGGATACATATGTCCATTACACTCTGAAATAAGAAGTGGTTTCTTCATATCTGGTGTAACATCTTTCTTCTTTTTTGCACCTGCGTTTGTTCCATCATGTGAGAAATCATTATAGGCATATACATCTTCTAATAATGAACTCTTTTCAATATAGCGTACACCAGATGTTGGTCGATATGGATCTAACATATACGCTGTCTCATTGGTACGTTTATAGAATTCATCATCATCCATCGATTCATTAATACGTACACCCCATAGAATGATGGATGGATGTTGACGATTTTGCATAATCATCTCTTGCGTATTCTTTACTGCTACATCTTTCCAACCTTCTCCACCAATGTGTTGCCAACCTGGTATTTCGGTAAACACAAGAAGTCCTAATTTATCACATTCATCTAAGAAGTATTGGCTTTGTGGATAGTGGGATGTTCGTACACTATTCACATGTAGTTCTTCTTTTAAGATACGTACATCTTCTCTTTGTAGAGATTCCGTTGCCGCATATCCTACATATGGATAACACTGATGTCGATTTAAACCTCGAATAAAGACAGGTTTTCCATTTAATAAGAATTGGTTCTCTGTAAATTCAATAGTTCGATAACCAAAGGTATTCTTAACCACATCTAATACTTCTCCATTCCTTAACAGTGTTACTTCACAAACATAAAGATGTGGATGATCAATATCCCAAGGAACCGTTTGACTACTTGTGAGTTCTAAGACTTGCTCTTTTGCAGGGAATGATCCTTCTGTCAAATAGAATCCATCTAAGTCTTTTATCACAACCTTAATGTCTTCATCCCCTTTGGAATGATCCACTTGGCACATGATACGTGCTTTCTTTGTGGTAGGTGTTACAACATAGACATCCTTTAGATAAGTATCACTTCTTTCATCTAACCAAACATCACGATAAATACCACCAAAGGTTAAATAATCAATCACAAATCCAAAAGGTGGAACCTTTTCATTTTCGGTTGTATCAAGCTTTACAACAATCTCATTATCCTCTTCATTTAATACATCTGTTATTTCAACACGAAATCCTGTATATCCACATTCATGTGTTTCTAACTCAATACCATTACAATAAATAGTCGCAATATGTGCTGCCCCATCAAATTGTAAGAAATAACGTTTTCCTTCTTTCTTATCAATCTTAATACTCTTCTTATACCCTACAGTCTTTTGGTAACTTTTATGATCAATATAGTGAAGTGGAACCTCTTCTACCGTATGTGGTAGACGTACGACTTTCCCTTTTTTCTTTTTGGTAAGAATCTCCTCATTCCATTCATCAAAATACGTCCAATCATTATTTAACCGCAACATAACTCTATCCTCCTACAGCAAAAAAGCACCTTCAATTAAGGCACCTATAAAATTATAAAAATGTTAAAGATAAAAACTGGTCATGCTTTATTAATTCCATAATAAATACTTCTATCTTTATTATGAACTCTTTTCCTTCTCTGAACAAGTTTCAATATAAAAAGGTAGGAAATATTTCCCTACCTTCGTTTCCTATTATTCAGGTTTCTTTGTTCCACATTCAATGCAGAACTTACCATAATTCTCTTTCCCACATTCTGGGCAGAACCATCTCTTTGGTTTTTCTTTTCCACACTCTGAACAGAACTTTCCAGTGTTAACCTTTCCACACTCACAAGTCCACGTTTCACTTGCAATATTGATGGTCTCTGGAGTAGCACTTAAATCTAATGGTCCAGGTGCCGCATATTTACTAGGCATTAATGCGTGTTGAATATCTTTTGCGTTATATTCCGCTACACGATAAGCATCTGATTCCTTTGATTTAATCTCTTCTTTTGTTAATTCAAAGTTCATATTGGAGATAAATGGATGATCGACTTCCACATCAATATCAAATTCATACTCATATTCATATTGTTTAGGATTATAACTAACCTTTTTCCCATCTACCTCTTGATAGATTTCATCTGCTTCTTCTTCTATTTTTACTAAGACATCTTTCACTTGGGAAAGAGAAAGTAAATCTGCGTTTGCTTTCTTCCAATCGGAAGAACGTGTAATCACAAAGGTTTGTGCAGCTTCATCCAAATAAATCTTTGTGGATTCTCCCATTACTTTTGTAGGATTAAAGCTTTCTAATTTCTTTTTGTTTTCTTCACGATATTGAAGTTGTTCCTTGATATCTGCTACCGTTGATTTTCTTCTCCCTGTAAACCAAGGTGAAAGTTTTGAAGCACATTCTTTACATAGATTTCCATCATCTAATTTGCGATTGCCTAATAAGCCAATCTCATTACCACAAACACTACAATACTTTTTATCAAATAAGCCCATAGTTCCTCCTATCTATTATGAAATAAAAAACATTCTTTCTAATTAAAGAATATCCTCTAACTAGAAAGAATGCAATGATTAGTAACCGTAATATTCTTCGACGGTAAGTCCAGATTCTTTAATCTTTGTAGCTTCTTCAACACCTACATAGCGCCAATGCCATGGAGAGTATTCAATTCCTGTAATATTTTGTTTATCAAATGGGTATCTTTCAATAAACCCATACTCATGTCCATGTTCCTTAAGGAATGTATAACTTGGATAATCCACAAAACAAGCATTTAACTCACATTGTCCATTCCAGTTACCTAAATCCACCGCTAGACCTAATTGATGCTCTGAGGCTCCTGGATGATCATCCATCACATTTGCACGTGCTTCCCCATACATAGCGACATAAGTATTATAGAGTGAAGTTTGTTCATCATAATCACGATAACCACTAATTAGTTTAAAGTAGATTTCTTGATTAATTGCGTCTTGGAATAGACGTTCTAATTGATCTGCTGCTTCACTTCTTAGATATTGCACACCTGCTTCACCATTGTAGACATTTACTTCTCTTAGGTCAGAAGGAACATAGGTTCGATCTACTGGATGAGTTTGGTTTAACACTCTTTGAATACTATCATCGGAATCTAAATCAACTGGAATAGGTGTAGGTTCAGGAGTAGGTGTTGGGGTTGGAATAGGAGTTGGTGTAGGTTCAGCGGTAGGTGTTGGTGTAGGTGTAGGTTTAGGAAATAAACCACCTTCCCCTTTCTTTAAGAAGAAATGCAAATATAAAAGTCCTAGTAAAATTAAAATACATAAGACAATAATTGTTATAATTTTCCAACGATATCTTTTTTCCATATATTTCTCCAATACCATCTAATTATATAACATATTTGCGAATTATTTCAGAATCGTATACAGTGATTAGTAGAAATAAGGGGTGTATTATATGCGTTCAATTGATCCTAAATGGGAAGCATTTTATGAAGAACTTGATTATGATAAACGAAAAGAACTTCTACAAGAAATTGAATCCCAAAATGAATTAACCGAAGAAGAAAAATTTGCGAAGCGTTTATTTGAGGAACGTTATTCACAAGATGGTGAAATCGATAACTTCATGCGTCATTTTTTAGAATATATGTTTATCTATCGTTTTCGTGGTATCAGAAAAAGAATGTTTAAAAACGCAGTTAATCTTCAAGAACAATTATTTGTGAAAGAAGCGAAAGAGCGTGGTGAAGAATTTGAAGATTTCTTATATTGGGAATTACGCAATACTGCTAAGCGATATCTTTCTACTAAGAATGATCCTTCCTATAATAAAAAATTATTTGGAACCATCGCTTCTTCCCAAGAAGAACGCTCTCACGCAATTGTGGTTGATATGATGGAAATTAGTTTTGGTGCAGCCCATAAAACAGGCGCTCTTGAAGAGATGAAATTATATTGTGAGGCACTGGAAGATGCGGTTATAAAAGATAGTCCAGAGATTGTAGAATATCTCGATACAATCAAAGAAAACATCTTAAAAGAGATCGAAAAGAAACGATTCAAATTATTCTAACAAAAAAGGAGTTACTGCTAATACAGTAACTCCTCTTTCTTATTCAGCATCTGAACTATCTTCTTTTGAAGTTTCACCATTCGCTGTTACTTCAGGTGGAAGTGCAGGTTTTGTGAGAGCTTCAAGTTCCGCTGTCTTTTTACGACGAATTTCTCTTAACTCTTCTGCACGTTTCTTAATTCTTTCTGAAGTCTCACGATGATATTCCATATGACCTGTTCCAGCAGGGATTAGTTTACCCATGATAACATTTTCTTTTAAACCTGTTAGATGGTCTACTTTACCCTTCACAGCCGCATCCGTTAAGACACGTGTTGTTTCTTGGAAAGATGCACCAGATAGGAAGGAATCTGCTTCAACGGCCGACTTCGCAATACCTAATAGTACTGGTTCAAATTGAGCAGGTGCTTTATCCTCTTTAAAGAGTTGGGCATTCACTTCTTCCATACGCGCTAAGCTTAATGTTTGACCAACACTTAATGTAGAATCACCACCATCTGTGACGATGACTTTTCTTAACATCTGTTTGATCATAACTTCTAAGTGCTTATCGGAAATATCAATGGATTGAGAAGAATAAACTTTCTTAACTTCTTTTAAGATATATTCTTCAACGGCACGTACACCTGCAACCTCAAGTAATTCTTTTGGTGCAATTTGACCTTCTGTAAGTGGTTGACCAGCAAAGACTTCTGTTCCAACTTTAATGTCAGATAGAACAGCTTGTGTTAAGTCACACTTATGTTCAATGGAGTCATTCGCATTCGTTACAGTTATAATCATACCTGTATGATTTTCTTGTTCACGAATATCGGATACCGTACCATCAATCTTTGAAATAACCGTTACACGTTTTGGAACACGTGCTTCAAATAGTTCTTCTACACGAGGTAAACCTTGTGTGATATCACCACTGTTATTTGCGACACCACCAGTGTGGAAGTTACGCATTGTTAACTGTGTACCAGGTTCACCAATCGCTTGGGCAGCCATGACACCAATTGCTTCTCCAGTTTCTACTGGATTACCTGTTGCCATGTTCTTACCATAACACTTGCAACATACACCTGTATGTGATTTACATGTAAATACGTTACGGATGTATGCACTTGTTACACCAGCTTCGACAACCTTTTGTGCTAGTTCATCAGTAATATAAGAATCTTTATCTACAATTACTTTACCAGTCTTAGGATCTTCGATTGCTTGTTGGGTATAACGTCCAGCAATTCTATCAATGAAGGATTCAATCTTAGAATTGTTGTTTTCATCACGAATCTCTTCTACTAGGTAACCGAGTTCTGTTTCACAATCATCTTCTGTTACGATAACTTCTTGTGCTACATCAACAAGACGTCTTGTTAGGTATCCAGATTCAGCAGTCTTTAACGCTGTATCTGTTAAACCTTTACGAACACCGTGTGTTGAAATAAAGAACTCAGATACGCTCATTCCCTCACGGAAACAAGAGTAGATAGGAACTTCGATAATACTTGGTTGATATTCTTTACGTGATTTCGATTGTGTAGGACGAGCCATTAGACCACGCATACCAGCTAACTGTGTGAAGTGGTTCTTACTACCACGGGCACCAGATACAGCCATCATATTGATAGGATTCATACGTGGGAAGGAACTCATTAATGTATCACCAACGTTTTCCTTAACACTATCCCATACACGTGAGAATGCACGTTCCCATTCTTGAGGTGTTAATAAACCTCTATCACGTAATGCATTTAATTGTTCTGCTTGTTTCTTACCTTCATCAACGAACTTATCTTTGTTTGGCGCTACATTAATATCACTTAACGCAACGGTCATACCAGCAGTTGTTGAATAGAGGTAACCCATATCTTTTAATGCATCTAAGATATCACTTGTGCCATTTGTCTTATATTTTTCAAAGACAGCAGCAATCAAGTTACCAAGATCACCTTTCTTGAATTCTGGTTTAATTGGTCTACTAGCAATCTCTTTTTTGATATCTGTACCAAATGGAACAAAATCTGTATCTGGAGTTGCCTTAAGTGTTTCCGCATTAACATCATTCAAGTAAGGGAAATCACTTGGGAATACATTGTTGAAGATAATCTTACCAACGGTTGTTAATAGGTAACATCCCTTTTGGTAATCTGTGAAGCAATCTTTATTTAAGGATGCTGCAGGTAATGCAATACGCGTATGTAGATGAACAATACCCATTTGATAAGCCATCAACACTTCATTTACATCCTTAAATAAGTGTCCTTCATTATCTCCATAACGTTTCCACTTTTCAGCTTCATTAGGTAATCCTAATTTCTTTAGTGTTTCACTCTTCTTATAGAACTCCTCTGCTGTTTCTTCCATATTTAGATAGAAGTTACCAATAACTAAGTCTTGTCCTGGAGTAACGATAGGTTTTCCATCTTTAGGACCAAGAATATTATTGGAACCTAACATTAAGATTTCCGTCTCAGCACGAGCCATTTCAGATAATGGGAGGTGGACAGCCATCTGGTCACCATCGAAGTCCGCATTGAATGCAGGACATACTAATGGATGTACACGGATTGCATGACCATCAACGAGTTTAGGGAAGAATGCTTGAATACCTAATCTATGTAACGTAGGTGCACGGTTTAAGAATACAGGGTGATTCGAAATAACTTCTTCTACAACATCCCATACACGTGCATCTTGTCGATCAATTAATTTTTCCGCATGCTTTTGATTAGGTGCGATTTGTTGATTCACAAGTTCATTAATCACAAATGGTTTATAGAGTTGAATTGCCATTTCTTTTGGTAATCCACATTGCCACATCTTAAGATCTGGTCCAATTGCGATAACAGAACGTCCAGAGTAGTCAACACGCTTACCTAATAAGTTTTGACGGAAACGTCCTTGTTTACCTTTTAAGGAGTGAGATAGAGACTTAAGTGCTCTACCACCAGCACCTGTAATTGCTTTAGAACGACGTCCGTTATCAATTAAAGCATCAACTGCTTCTTGTAACATACGTTTTTCGTTTTGCACAATAATTGCAGGTGTTCCTAACTCTAATAGTTTCTTTAAACGATTGTTACGTGTAATAACACGACGATATAAATCGTTTAAGTCACTTGTAGCGAAACGTCCACCATCAAGTTGTAACATAGGACGTAAATCTGGTGGAATAACTGGAAGCACTGTGAGTACCATCCATTCAGGACGGTTATCACTATCACGGAATGCTTCTACTGTTTCTAAACGTTTAATTAGTTTCTTTTGTTTGTCACCAATCTTACGTTTATCCGCTTGTTTTCCTTTATCACCAGTAACCTTTTCAAGTTCCTTTGTAATTTCTGCATATTCCTTTTCTAGATCAACTTGTTCTAGAAGTGTACGAATTGCTTCTGCACCACTTTGTGCTACGAAACTACCAGGACCGAAAATTGCGGTCTTTTCACGTAATTCACGTTCTGAAAGAATTTGTTTATAAGCTAAGTCTGTATCTCCTGGATCAATAACAACCCAAGATACGAAATATACAACTTCTTCTAATTGTTTCGGAGCGATTCCTAACAATAAACTCATTCTGGAAGGTGTACCACGTAAGTACCAAATATGTGTTACAGGTGCCGCAAGTTCAATGTGTCCCATACGTTCACGACGTACGCTAGACTTTGTGATTTCTACACCACAACGGTCACAGATAACACCTTTGTTGTGAACTTTCTTGAACTTACCACAAGCACATTCCCAGTCTTTTGTAGGACCGAAAATTCTTTCGCAATATAGACCATCACGTTCTGGTTTTTGAGAACGATAGTTGATTGTCTCTGGTTTTTTAACTTCACCATAAGACCATTCTTTGATTGTTTCAGGTGATGCTAGCCCGATTTTAATAGCGCTAAAATTATTAATCTTCATCGTGCTTGCCTCCTTTATTCATCTTCCTCAGATGCCATATCGTCAGCCCCAAATACTGCTGCTTCTGGTTCATCCTCTTCATCCGGATTATCTCTTACAGAGATTCCTTCTTGTTCTTCTAAGTCATTTACAACAATTCCAAGCTTTGGCATTTCTGCATCTGCTTCTTCACGTGCTTCTTCTTTTTCCATTTCTTTTAAGTTCACTTCTTTGCCATCGTCATCAAATAATCTGACATCAACCGCAAGAGCTTGTAACTCATGGATTAATACACGGAAGGATTCTGGAATACCAGGTTCTGGTAAATCACGTCCTTTTAGAATTGCTTCATATGTCTTAGTACGACCCATAATATCATCTGACTTAACGGTTAAGATTTCTTGTAATGCATGTGCAGCACCATAAGCTTCAAGTGCCCAAACTTCCATTTCACCAAATCTTTGACCACCATTTTGTGCTTTACCACCTAATGGTTGTTGGGTAACAAGAGAGTAAGGTCCAGTTGCACGTGCATGTAACTTATCGTCAACCATGTGTGCTAACTTAATCATATACATGACACCTACCGCAATTCTTTCGTCATACGGTTCTCCTGTC
>CADBUH010000019.1 GCA_902797775.1 uncultured Erysipelotrichaceae bacterium
ACGTTACAATATGTACTAAAATTACTACGCAAAAAGACTTTGTATGGTAATTAGAACACTATGTTCTAATTACTTTGAAATGTATTAATAGTTGGTTTCTTTGTTTACAATCTTCTTATCCTTAGGTATAATAATCAAGCACACATGAAAGGAGAGGTCCTTATGCTAAATGCGTTATTAATGATTGATTCAGCAATGATTATTATTCTGTCATTACTTCAAGGAGGTAAGTCAGATGGTATTTCTGGTGCCTTTACTGGCAATGGTGGACTAAATCTTTTTGCGAATACAAAAGAAAGAGGGCCTGAAAAAATCATTTCGAATTTGACATTGGTACTTGGCATTCTATTCTTTGTACTAGTCATCGCAATTCGAATCGTTGGTTAATTCTAAAGCCGGTACAAACCGGCTATTTTTATATACATATGGGAAAAATAGAGACACGTATTATTGAAGTCTTAAAGGCTTCTAAAAGAGGTTCTACAAGAAAGCAGATTGAAAAAGAATTAGGTCTTTCTACATCTGCTGATTTTGCGATTCTTTCAAAGACCTTAGATAAAATGGAAGATCATTTTGAAGTGATTAGAAGTAATGGGAATGTTTATACGGTTCCTGATGAAAAGGATTATGTTACCCATACCATTCATATTAGTAGAGCAGGAACTGGATATATTGATCTAGAGAAAGAAACCATCTTAGTAGATAGTAGAGATACCTTAGATGCGATGGATGGGGATACGGTAATAGTTCATATTAATAAATATCGTGAAGGAAAGGTTATTAAAGTTCTAGAAAGAGCACATACAACTTATACCGGTACTTTCTTAAGGAAAGGGAAAGCACTTAAGTGTATTCCAGATGATGTGAAGATTCGTGAATTAGAACCTGTTATTCGTTATGAGAAATCCTTTACACCTGTTGATGGGATGAAAGTCTTATTAACCGTTTTAGAATATGGAAAGAATTTAAAACTTCATGTGGAGAAGTCCATTGGACATAAAGATGATCCAGGGATGGATATTTTATCAATCCTTTATAATCATGAAATCCTTCCTGAGTTTCCAGAAGAAGCAATTCAAGAAGCAGAAAGTATTTCACAAGTCGTACAAGAAGAAGATTTAAAGAATCGAATTGATCTTACAAAGATTCCTACCATTACAATTGATGGGGATGATTCTAAAGATTTTGATGATGCGGTTTCGATTGAAAAGACAAACAAGGGATGGAACTTAAAGGTATCGATTGCGGATGTATCCCATTATGTAAAAGAGGGTAGTGCGCTTGATCAAGAAGCATTTAAAAGAGGAACTTCTGTCTATGTGGTGGATCGAGTTGTACCAATGTTACCACACTTATTAAGTAATGGAATCTGTAGTTTAAATCCAGAAGAGATTCGTTTAACGTTAACTTGTGAAATGGAAGTAAAAGAGAATGGAATCATAGAAGATTATAAGATTTATCCTTCTTATATTTTCTCCATGGAACGAATGACTTATAAAAAGGTAAATAAGTTTTTAGATGGGGATAAAGAAATAAGAAAAGAATATGATCATATTTCTTCTCTTCTCTTTGAATTAACCAATTGTGCAGATGCGATACGGGCAAGACGTAATGCGAATGGTGCGATTGATTTTGATAGTGAAGAAGCAGAAATAATTGTGAATGAGAATGGATTCCCAATTGATGTTCATGTTAGAGAAAGAGGACATGGGGAAAGAGTAATTGAAGATTGTATGATTGCGACCAATGTATGTGTTGCAAATTTCCTTCAAAAGCATGATATACCTGGTATCTATCGTGTTCATGGAGAACCCGAGATTCGAAAGATTCGATCCTTCCAAAACCTTGCGAAACAATTAGGGCATCCTTTAATTTTAGAAGGGTCTATCGCTACCCAAAAGGAACTTCAACAATACCTTTGTTCCATTCATGATGAAGAATATTATCCAATTCTTTCACATCTCTTATTAAGATGTATGCAGAAAGCGCAATATGATGACTTATGTATTGGACATTATGGAATCGCAGAGAAAGAATATTTACACTTTACTTCTCCAATCCGTAGATATCCAGATTTAGTTGTACATCGTATGATTCGAAAGTATTATTTTGAAAAACATGATGGAAGTGATTATGGAGATGATAAAGCCTTTGTACAAAGTGCTTCCATCCAAGCTTCTAGTAGAGAAAGAAATGCGGTAGATGCAGAAAGAGATGTAGAAGATCTTAAGAAAGCAGAATATATGCAAGATAAGATTGGAACTTCTTATCAAGGTATGATTACTTCGATTACACGTTATGGGTTCTATGTAGAGATTCAAGATACAATCGAAGGATTTGTAGCCGTACAATCTTTAACAGATGATTATTATAGTTATAATGAAGATTATTTCGCATTAGTAGGTCTTCATTCCCATAAGCGTTATACCTTAGGAAATAAGGTAGAAGTAACCGTAGTAGGTGTTGATTTAGAATCAAGAACGGTTCAATTTGAAATCAAAGGACAAAAGAAAATCACAACTCCTACAAAACAACATAAAACACGTTCTCGTTCTTCTAAGTATCAAGAACGTAATGGAAATACTAAAGGTAATAGAAATGGCAAACGAAAAAAACGGTGAGAAGACAGTCGCTTTGAATCGAAAGGCAACCCATGATTATTTCATTGAAGAAAAATATGAATGTGGAATTGTATTAACTGGAACAGAGATTAAATCAGTTCGTGATGGAAAAGTACAATTTAAAGATGCCTATGTATCGATTATTAAGGGCGAAGCTTGGATTAAGAATATGCATATTTCTCCCTATACCTATGGGAATATCTTTAATGTGGATGAAACAAGAGATCGTAAGTTATTACTTCATAAATATGAAATTCGAAAGATGTATGACAAAGTACGTTTAAAAGGTTATACCTTAGTTCCTTTAAGAATGTATCTAAAAGGGGGTAAGGCAAAGATGGAGATTGCCTTAGCGAAAGGTAAAGCACTCTATGATAAACGTGAAAGTGAAAAACTAAGAGATGCAAAACGTGAGATGGAAAAGGCATTAAAGTTTAAAGGATAAATAATGGAAGAAATAATAGAGATTATAAAAATGCATAGAGAGAAATATCCTCTAGCAAAACCACAAGATTATATTAAATTAATTTATCAAAATGAATTTGGTGCAGAACACGCAATTGATAATGAAGAAGAAAGTCTTGCGAATTTAATGCGTGAAGTATATGAAACGAAGGGAAATGAAGAAGAACTCTTTGTGCCAATTGGAAATCATTTAGTAAGATTGAACATCCATGTCGCAATCAAGCAGTATTCAGTAGAAGATATTAATGGATGGTTTGTACGAAGTGCCAAAGCGCATACCGGTTCTATGGCAAACTTCTTAAGAAAGATAAAAACATTTGAAAAGATGTATGAAGAAGGAATATTTAATTTCTCAAAAGAAGAATTAAAAGAATATTTATCTTATTATCGTAGTAAAGCATATCCTGCAGTCCATCATAGTGATCTCTATCGTAAAGAATACGAACCTCACTATCGCGTGATACAAAATAATAGTTGGAAATAAAGAAAGAAGCCCAGCAGAGGATAGTGCTGGGCTTTATCATCTTTCTTCACCACGCCAGTAGGTGAATAGTATTTCGACTATATGGTAGGTGCAGGAGAACATCTTGGATAAGACAGTGTTTGAAGGAGTGCCACCTACTTAGTCTTTTTAGTTAGTTATAACTAACTGATTACATAGTACAAGATTCTCTTTTCTATGTCAATACTATTTTTATATTTGACATATAGGGTAGGGGGGTATAGTATATTCGTGGAGGAGTTCACTATGACAGAAGTACATCATAAACATCGTTCGGAAGAAGAAAAGAAAGATTTATTAAACCGTTTAAAAAGGATTGAAGGACAAATACGTGGCATCCAAAAGATGGTGGATCAAGACTTATATTGTCCAGATATACTAGTACAGGTTTCTTCTGTTACAAGTGCTTTAAATAGTTTTAATAAATGTTTATTAGGAACCCATATTAAGGGTTGTGTAGTAAATGATATAAAACATGGAAAAGATGAAACGATTGATGAATTATTAAGTGTCTTACAGAAATTAATGAAGTAGAAAGAAGGAAACAATATGGAACAATATATTGTGACAGGGATGAGTTGTGCTGCATGCCAAGCACGTGTTGAAAAAGCAGTTTCAAATGTGCCAGGTGTAGAATCCTGTTCCGTTAGTTTATTGACGAATTCAATGGGTGTTGAAGGAAATGCATCAAGTGAAGAGATTATACGTGCAGTACAAAATGCAGGATATGGAGCATCCATCAAAGGTTCTAAACAAGAAAAAACCACTTCTTTTATTGCGAATGAAGAAGAGGCTTTAAAAGATCATGAAACACCAGTTCTAAAAAGAAGACTCATTTTATCTGTTGGATTTTTAATTATCTTAATGTATATCACAATGGGTCATAATATGCTTGGTTGGCCTTTACCTAAATTCTTTGAACATAATCATATTGGTTTAGCAGTATTACAATTATTACTCGCAATGAGTGTTATGATAATCAATCATAAATTCTTTACGAGTGGTTTTAAGAGCTTATTTGCGGGATCTCCTAATATGGATACGTTAGTCGCTCTAGGTTCATCCGTATCATTTGCGTGGAGTAGTTGGATGATATTACTTATGGGATATGAACTCGCAAATGGTGCAGGCAATATGGATTTAATGAATCTATATCATAATGAATTATATTTTGAATCAGCTGCGATGATTCCGGCGCTTATAACCGTAGGAAAGATGCTAGAAGCGAGATCAAAAGGAAAGACAACGGATGCCTTAAAGGGTCTCATGAAGTTAGCACCTAAAAGAGCTGTTATCCTAAAAGATGATAAAGAAGTAGAAGTAGGAATTGAAGAAGTAAAGATAGGAGATATCTTTATTGTTAAACCGGGAGAGAATATTCCGGTTGATGGAATTATTGAAGAAGGTAGTACGGCAATCAATGAATCTGCATTAACTGGAGAATCCATTCCAGTAGATAAAGAAGTTGGAGATTTAGTTAGTGCGGCAACCGTTAATCAATCTGGTTATATTCGTTGTCGAGCAACGAGAGTTGGCGAAGATACAACCTTATCACAGATTATCCAAATGGTAAGTGATGCGGCTGCCACAAAAGCACCAATTGCGAAAAAAGCAGACCAAGTATCAAGCATCTTTGTGCCTGCGGTTATTGGAATCGCTATTCTTACCACAATCATTTGGTTACTCTTAGGAAAAGAATTTAGTTTTGCTTTAGCACGTGGTATCTCTGTATTAGTAATCTCTTGTCCATGTGCACTTGGTCTAGCAACACCAGTAGCGATTATGGTAGGCAATGGAATGGGTGCGAAAAATGGAATTCTATTTAAAACAAGTGAAGCTTTAGAAACAACTGGTTCTACCCAAATTGTCGCATTAGATAAAACCGGAACAATTACTTCAGGAGAACCAAAAGTTACGGATGTCATAGCGAATGGAACGTTTACAGAAGAAGAATTATTAACGTATGCCTATTCCTTAGAATATATGTCTGAACATCCTCTTGCGAAAGCAATTGTATCTTTAGCAGAAGAAAGAAATCTTAAGAAAGAAGAAGTAACAGATTTCACAACATTAACAGGAAACGGATTGTCTGGAAAGATTCATGATTCTCTTGTTCAAGGAGGAAGTGAAAAATATATTGGTTCTATCATTTCGTTATCAGAAGAAAGTAAAAAGATTTCAAATAACCTCGCAATGGAAGGGAAAACACCACTCTTCTTTGTGAAAGAGAAAGAACTAATTGGCATCATAGCGGTAGCAGATATGATGAAAGAAGATTCCAAAGAAGCAATCAAACAACTTCAAAATATGGGTATCGAAGTTGTGATGGTGACGGGAGATAATGAAAGAACAGCCAATGCGATTGGTAAACAAGCAGGTGTAGACCAAGTGATTGCGGGTGTATTACCAAATGAAAAAGAAAGTGTAATACGTAGACTGCAAGAACATGGAAAAGTTGCGATGGTTGGGGATGGAATTAATGATGCACCAGCCTTAACACGTGCAGATACAGGGATTGCGATTGGCGCTGGTACAGATGTCGCAATTGATGCGGCTGATGTCGTACTTATGAAGAGTAGTCTTATGGATGTGCCTGCAGCGATTCGCTTATCTCGTAAAACCGTTACGAATATCCATCAAAACTTATTCTGGGCATTTTTCTATAACGCACTCTTTATTCCAGTTGCGGCAGGTGTCTTCTCAAGGTTCGGCCTAACAATGAATCCAATGTGGGGTGCTGCTGCGATGAGCTTATCTAGTTTCTTTGTGGTATCGAATGCCTTACGATTAAACTTATTTAATATGAAAGATAGTAGTCATGATAAACCATTAAAACAAAAAGTAGTAATCAAAGAAAGGAAGGAAGAAAACAAAATGACAAAAGTAATTAAAACAGAAGGTATGATGTGTGAACATTGTGAAATGACAGTAAAGAAAGCACTTGAAGCTTTAGATGGTGTAGAAGAAGCCATTGCGGATCACAATACAAATACCGTCACCGTAACATTATCGAAAGATGTATCAAATGAAGAACTCACAAACGCAATTGTAGCGAAAGATTATAAAGTATTAGAGATTCAATAAGAAGCCAGAAAAACTGGCTTTTTTATTTTCTTTATATAGGGTTTTTGGTAAGATAGTGTAGTTATATAAAAGGAGAAAGATGAAGAAATTCTTATTTGATTTACCATTCGCTAAGAAAACAACACTCATTGCGTTACCTTTAATGGTTCAACAACTTATTAGTGTAGCAGTAAACCTAGTAGATAACTTAATGATTGGTTATCTAGGGGATGCGGCAATTGCGAGTGTAGCGGCTGTAAATAAGTATTATTTAATTGCGCAGTTTGCGATTAATGGACTTGCGGCAGCAGCTTCTGTTTTTATTGCGCAATATCATGGATCAAATGAAAAAGATAAGATGCAAGAATCTTTCCGTACATTATTATTAATATCCTTTTGTATTATGAGTTTATTTACACTGATAGGAAAATCGATACCTTCTATGATTCTTTCTTATTTCTCAAGTGATCTTTCGGTTATCGAAAATGGAGTGAAGTATTTAGGGGTTGTGGCTTTTTCGTTTATTCCTACTGCAGTGAGTTTAAATATTTTCTTTTCTATGAGAGCAGTAGGAGAGATGCATATTCCATTACGTTGTAGTGTAATAGCGGTTTTAACGAATGCAATCTTAAACTATTGTTTCATATTTGGAAACTTTGGTTTTCCTCGTTTAGGAATAGAAGGAGCAGCACTTGCGACGGTAATTGCGCGATTTGTAGAAATCACATTGGCGTTATTTGCCTTAAAACGATATGACTTTCCTTTTAAGACAAAGATTACAGAAATCTTTCATATTTCAAAAGAAGTATTCACAAAGGTTATTGTAAAAGCAGCACCTTTAATGTTGAATGAAATCTTATGGTCTTTTGGTATGGCAACTTTATTTAAGTTCTATTCCACAAGAGGTAGTGATGTCATGTCGGGTAATTCTGCCGCAAGCACAATTAGTGATTTATTCTTTACTTTATTTGGTGGTATGAGTGCAGCGACTACCGTACTAGTCTCAACGCCATTAGGTGCGAACCAATTAGATCATGCAAAAGAGAATGCCTATAAGTTAGTGGGTTATAGTTTTATGTTATCGATTCTATTTGGTGTATTAATGTTTGCGTCTTCTTTATTAGTTCCAATCTTATATAGTCATATAACCTTAGGTGCACAACACGCAGCGATACGTTTCATTCGTGTACAGGCATGTATGTTTTGGATTTATATGTTGACGACAGAATTCTATTTTATCTTACGTGCTGGAGGAGATATGAAACATACATTACTCATGGATAGTGGGTTTATGTGGAGTGTCATTATACCGGTTGTAGGAATCTTTACATACTTTACGAATATTAATTTCTTATTGTTATATGTGATTGGTCAATTAACAGATCTAATCAAATTAGTTGTGGCATATCGATTGGTTTCAAAAGAGCACTGGGTAGTAAATCTAACATTAAATCCTGCGGAAGAGTAACTTCCACTTGTCTAAACCTTAAATCCAAGGTACAATATTAAAGCACTTAAGAAATTGGGGTATAGCCAAGCGGTAAGGCAACGGACTTTGACTCCGTCATTCGCAAGTTCGAATCTTGCTACCCCAGCCATTTGTTAAAAACCATCTGAATAAGATGGATGTCCTGTAAGAGATGATAAACTCTACAGGTTTTTTTTTATATTTGAGCACATTGAAATTATACCGGTATACCGTTATAATGTTATTGAGGTTAATTATGCTTAAAGAATTAATGAAGAATAAAAACTTATCCATGTATCGATTATCAAAAATCACAAATATTCCATATTCAACGATTAGTGATATATGTTTAAAGAAAACAAAAATAGAGAAGTGTAGTGCGGAAACAATTTATCGTTTATCAAAAGCGTTAGAAGTATCTATGGAAGATCTTGTGGGTGCTTATTGTGAACCACGCACAAGTTTTGAAAACTTTAAGAGTGCTATTTGCCATAGAGTAAAAGAAGATGGGGATATTTCGTTCCTAATTAAAGTATTAGAAAGTAATGTTGTTTATACATATTACGAACGTGAATGGTATTTGGAAAGCTTTTATTTACTTGGGATGGTTGATTATCTTTCAAGAGAGAATGGGATTCCAATCTGCAAAGAATATGATGAATTGAGAGAGCATAAGTTTGAAAAACCTATTTATCCTGCAAGTTTATATACAGTTTATGTGGTTACTAACAATAAAAAAGTATTACGTGATGCAGAGAAGAACGCAATTCCAGAATTTAAACGTTTCAATATTATAGAGAACGAGGTACGAGATGTTATCTAATGAACAAATCGAATTCACAAAAGATAATTTAGAGTTCTATTTGAAAGAAGTCGCTAAAGAATACCGTAAAGAGGTTGGAAAAAAGATGCCTGCAGAATTAATACTTGTTGGGGGAGCCTCTGTTTTAATTAATTATGGATTTCGAAATATGACAACAGATATCGATGCATATATTTATGCTTCTTCGAGTATGAAAGATGTAATCAATCGAGTCGGAGATCGCTATCAACTTCCAAATGGTTGGCTAAATACAGATTTTTCAAAGACGAAATCGTTTTCTTCTAAAATTGTACAGTTTTCAAAATTCTATAAGACATACGCAAATGTACTTACGATTCGAACAATCGAATCAGAATATCTTATTGCGATGAAATTAAAATCATTTCGACAATATAAAAATGATATTTCAGATATCGCCGGTATCCTAAAGGAACATGAAGAGAATGGAACTCCAATTACCTTGCAACAAGTTCAAAAAGCAGTAATTGATTTATATGGAGAAATGAATAGTATTTCAAAAGAAGCACAAGAATTTATTGAACGCTCTATAAAAAATGGTGAATATAAAAAAACTTATGAAACTATTGTTTCTCAAGAAAAAGATATAAAAAATACGCTTCTTAAGGTTCAACAAACAGGGACATCGATTCGTAATGAGGAAGAGTTAACGAACATTCTTAAAGCGTTAAAAAAGAAACAAAAATAAAAACGATTCATCCAAGATATGTGATGAATCGTTTTTAAATGACTTAATACAATCCTAACTTCATCATAATAGTAGCGACTTTTTCAAAGCCTGCGATATTCGCACCTTTAATTAAATCAAAGTCATATCCATATTTATTGGAAGCCTCAATGGAACTTTCTACGATGCTTTTCATAATTTGATGTAGTTTTTCATCAACTTCTTCTTTTGTCCATGCATAACGCATTGAATTTTGAGACATCTCTAAGGCAGAGACAGCGACACCACCAGCGTTAACTGCTTTTCCAGGACCTACGATCACTTTATTTTTAAGTAGGTAATCAAGTGCTTCCTTTGTGGTAGGCATATTAGCTGCTTCAAAATAATATTTTGTGCCGTTCTCCACAATCTTTTTAGCGTCTTCTAAGTCAACTTCATTTTGTGTAGCACAAGGGATACATACATCTGCTTTGATGCTCCATGGTTTTTCATTTTCATGGAATTCACAATTGAATTTATCTGCGTACATTTTAATATTTGCGTCTTTTGAAGAGCGCATCTCTAGAAGGTAATTAATCTTTTCTTCACTTGTAATACCTTCTGGATCATAGACATATCCATTATGACCAGAAATCGTTACAGGTTTACCACCTAGTTCCACAATCTTTTTGATAGCACCCCACGCAACATTCCCATAACCTGATAAGGCAAAGGTTTTACCTTTGATTGATTCATTGTGATGTTGGAAGACTTCTTCAATATAATAGAGTGCACCATAACCAGTCGCTTCAGGACGTAGTAGACTTCCTCCATACAATAAATCTTTTCCAGTTAATACACCGTTTTCAAATCCATTACGAATTCGTTTATATTGGCCAAAGAGATATCCAATCTCTCTTCCACCAACCCCAATATCACCTGCTGGTACATCAATATCTTTTCCAATATGACGATAGAGTTCACTCATAAAGGATTGGCAGAAACGCATAATCTCTTTATCAGATTTCCCATGTGGATCAAAATCAGATCCACCTTTAGCTCCACCAATTGGAAGAGTGGTTAAACTATTTTTGAAAGTTTGTTCAAAAGCTAAGAACTTAAGAATAGATAAATTTACAGTAGGGTGGAAACGTAAACCACCTTTGTATGGTCCTACTGCACTATTGTGTTGAATACGATAACCTCGATTCACATGTGCTTTTCCTTGATCATCTTCCCATACAACACGAAATTCAATCACACGATCTGGTTCTATTAACCTCTCTAGAATTGCGTGTTCTTCATATTCAGGGTGTGCTTCAATCACTTTTTCTAAGGATGTGAATACCTCTTCTACAGCTTGTAGAAATTCTTTTTCATTTGGGTTCTTATCTTTTGTTTCTTGTAAGACACGTTCAATATAAGTATTCATAGGACCTCCTATTTAAGAACGATTTCCATTCCTAATTTTTTCTGTACAAGATCAAGTTTCTTAGATGCGATTGCACGTGCTTTATTCGCACCTTCATTTAATGTTTTTTCAATGAGATTAGAATTTGTAATCTCATTATAACGTGTTTGAATTTCTTCTAGTTTATTGCATACAACTTCCGCAACAGCTTTCTTAAAGTCTCCATAACCTTTTCCTTTGAATTCTTGTTCAATATCTCCAAAAGGACGATCATTGGATAAAGAAGACATAATCTGCATTAAGTTCGCAATACCAGGTTGATTCTCTGGATCATAATGAACATTCGCCAAACTATCCGTTACAGCACTCATAACTTTTTTACGTGCTACATTTAATGGATCTAATAAGTAGATACAACCTTTATTGGTTTCATCGGATTTTGACATCTTCTTATCAGGATCGGTTAAAGACATAATACGTGCACCTACCTTAGGGATAAGAGGTTCTGGTACTTTAAAGAGTTCTCCATAACGATTATTCATACGAATTGCGATATCTCGACAGAGTTCAACATGTTGTTTTTGGTCTTCTCCAACTGGAACAAAGTCAGGATCATAGATTAAGATATCTGCTGCCATAAGAGAAGGATAGGTATATAAACCACCAGAGAGATTCGTTTCTCCTTTTGCTTGTTTATCCTTGAATTGTGTCATACGGTTTAATTCACCCATATAGGTATGACAACATAAAATATATCCAAGTTGGGCATGTTCCATAACATCCGTTTGTAGGAAGATGGTTGCTTTCGAAGGATCTAAACCACAAGCTAAGTATAAGGCTACACAATCATAAAGATTCTTTTGAAGTTCTTTAGGATCTTGAGGCACAGTAATACAGTGAAGGTTTGCGATGAAGGCAATCATCTCATATTCTTCTTGTGATAACACAAAGTTTCTTAAAGCTCCAATATAGTTTCCTAAGTGTAATTGTCCGGTTGGCTTAATGCCACTTAACATACGTTTCATAATGAATAACCTCCTAAATAAAAACGTCTCTTCAAAAATGAAGGGACGCATTTTTTCTTCTTGCGCGGTACCACCCAACTTATCTGTAAATCAGATCACCTCTATGGTTATAACGGCACCACCGCTTTCTTTTGAAAGAGACTCCAAGGCTCCAACAAGTAGACTTTATCCGTAGTTTTCACCAACCACTACTTCTCTAAAGATACCATTCTACTCTCGCACCTTTTCTTCGTCTCATCTATTATTTCATATTCTATAAATTTATTAAAGAAATTTATCTAATTGTTCATCGCATTCTTTCATGCGGTTTACTTTAGGTTCTTTAATAAGAGTTCCTCTAGCCATAACCATCTTTACATCACGTAATACGGTTAAATCTTCAAGTGGATTACCAGATGTCACAATGAGGTCTGCTTCTTTTCCTTTTTCAATTGAACCTGTAAGTTCACTAATCCCTGCAAGTTCTGCGTTACGTAAGGTTGCGGTATAGAGGGCATATTGGTTTGAAACACCTACATATTTTGTGAAATAGACAAGTTCTCTCCAGAAATCATAATGCGTGATATATGGACAACCTACATCATTACCTAAGGCAATTGGAATATCATTTTCAAGGGCAGCTTTTGCACAATCAATGATTCCATTAAATACCATCTCACCATTGTATTGTTCAATTTCAGAAGCGTGTGATACAGAACGATCAAATAATGCATATGGTAGAGCAGGGGATAAGGTTGTACATAGGAAGGCATTCTTTTCTTTGAATAAACGAATGATTTCTTCATCTGGTTTTGCGCCATGTTCAATGGAATCAACCCCATTTTCTAAGGCAATACGTACACCCTCTGTACTTTCTACATGCGCTGCTACAAGATAACCAAGTTTATGTGCTTCTTCACATGCGACTTTTATCATCTCTACTGGCATCTTCATTTCACCTGGTGTTCCTTTTTCTTTCGCATCAAGTACACCACCTGTAATCATTAATTTAATTAAGTCAGGTTTTTGTTTAACGAGTTCACTGATATATTGTTTTACTTCTTCTACATTATGCGCTTCAATCGCTACGGAGCCTGCCATATGTCCACCAGGTACTGAGATTGCTTCATTAGAGGCGATAATTCTAGGTCCTAGTTTTTTCTTTTCATGAATCGCATCTCTTAGTTCTGTATCAAAACTAGAGATACCACCAACACTACGAATGGTGGTAACACCTGACATTAGTTCAACTTTAGCGTAACTCGCACATAGTTCATAAGCGATTTTTCTAGTGATAGGATTCGATAATAAGAAACCAACTAATTTTGGAAGATCGGTTTCTTTCTTTTTTGGTTTTCCACTTCCTGGAATATGTACATGCATATTAATGAGTCCAGGCATGACATAACGACCATATAAATCAATTACTTCAAAACCAGTTGTATCATAATCTTCATCCACAATATCCATAATCTCTGTATCTTCAATCAAAATGATTTTGTGAGAGATAGGTTTCATATCTTTTGTACCATCAAGTATAATTCCATTCTTTAATGCGTACTTCATATTATTCATCCTTTCCTTCTGGGGTAGGAGTTGGTTCACTCTTACCTTTATAACTAGAACCTTCTAATATCGCATCACTTGGTTTATTCGCTTCATCATCCCAAGGTTTTAAATAGAGACAATAGAATTCATCATAGGTCATTTGTGAATTATAGACATACGTCGCAAGTTCTTTTCCTAAGAAACGATAATGCCAAGCTTCAAATTGATAACCGGTAATTTGTTCTTTACCTTCTGGATATCTTAAGATCCATCCATAATCATGAGAGTTTGTGGAAGTCCAACGATAGGCTTTTGTATCTTTAAACTCTTCAATATCATCTTCATTTGTGGCAGCGATATCTACCGTTAAACCCGTTTGGTGTTCTGAGAAACCTGCACGTGCACTTAAGGAATCTGCTTCTTCTTCTCCCCAAGCTGTCACATAGTTACGATAGACCGTTTCTTGGTCTTCATAATTACGATAAGCACTTGTGGCAAAGAAGGTGACACCAACTTCTCTTCCTGCATCTCCCCATTCCGCAAGGGCTTGTGCTGCACTGCTAGAGAGCTCATTGCCATCAGCGGAATAATAGTTCGATAACTCTGTTAAGTTATTAGGCTTATAGTTTTGTGGTAAATAATACGTCTTATTCACTAACATATTAATACTTGTAGTATCATCAACAGGAAGGGTTGTTCCATAAGGTTTATAATAGGTTCCACTTAATTCAAAATGTGTTTTTGAATTCGTACTACGATGATTTACACAATCTTCAATATAAGCGAGTTCATTTGGTTGATAATCAAAAACAAGTAAAGGTGTCATCTCATAGAAGTATAGACTTTTAAATAATTCTAATAATTGGTCTTCTTCATATCCTTTATCTTTTAACCGATTATAAAGTAAGAAGTCAGTATCATTTAAAGAACCATCATCTGAAATAACCGTATAGAGTTCAAGATAATCTGGATTAACCGTTCCATCTAAGATGGATTTTGCTAAGAAAGGAGAATACCATTCATTTTTAATGAGTGTTCGAGCGAGTTCTTGAT
>CADBUH010000020.1 GCA_902797775.1 uncultured Erysipelotrichaceae bacterium
CTATGGAATAAGTAAAATTCATTATTATAAGGAGTCATTATGAAAGCGTGTTACCCAGGAACCTTTGATCCTATCACAAAAGGACATTTAGACATCATTGAAAGGTCGAGTAAACTATTTGATGAAGTAGTTATTCTTATTATGAAGAATCCTAGAAAAGCATCTACTTTTTCAGAAGAAGAAAGAAAAGAATTGATTGAACAATCATTAGAACAATTAAAAGATCATTCCAATATTAAAGTGGAAATTGGACATGGATTGACCGTAGATTTCGCAAAAAAGATAGGAGCAGGTGTTATCATTCGTGGTATTCGTGCTGTATCAGATTATGAATATGAACTACAACAAGCTACCGCAAATCTTATGTTGGATGATTCAATTGAAACGATATTCTTTATAGCGAAACCAGAATATTCGTTCTTAAGTTCATCAACGGTAAAAGAAATTGCGATAAATGGGGGAGATATTTCTTCCTTCTTACCAAAAGCGATTTCAAAGCGTGTTGAGAAAGAATTAAAGAGAAAAAAATAAGATAGTATTATATTAATAATATAAATGAAGAGCGTTCTAGGAGCGCTCTTTTATAATTATATATAGGTTTTAGCACACTACACTTGACAGTGCTAAATAGAAGTACTATACTATTAGCAGTCAAAGGATAAGAATGCTAAAGGGGGCGGTAAAAGATGCTGACACCAAGAAGAATTGAAATCTTTAAAGCGATTGTAGATGAGTATATTCGTACTGCAGAGCCTGTTGGTTCAAAGACATTACAACAGAAATACAAACTACCTTATTCAAGTGCGACAATCCGTAATGATATGCAAGTCTTAGAAGAGATGGGCTATCTTGAAAAGACACATACATCAAGTGGTAGGATTCCAAGCACGCAAGGATATAAGTTTTATTGTGAGAATATGCTTAATGAATCTTCACTTGATAAAGAGATGGAAGTTGCGATTCGGGATGCATTTACGGCCACAAATTTAAATATTGAAGAAGCAATTCAAGTGAGTTGTAAAATCTTATCCGAGATGACCAATCTTACCGCAGGAGCGATTGGACCAGATGCAGCTAGTCAAACATTAGCGCATATTAAACTATTCTCTGTTGATGAAAGAAACGCAGTATGCGTATTCATTACAGATACGGGTCATACAGAAACTAGAAGTTTCCACTTTGAAGAAGATGTCTCAATGCAAGATTTAGAAAACTGTACAGATATCATTAACTCAAAGTTAAAAGGAGTTCCAATTGTAGATCTAGCAGATAAGATGGAAGAATTAAAACCAGAGTTTGCGACAGTCATTCAACGACACGATATGTTATTTACAGCATTTGTCCAAGCATTCATTAAGTTTGCATCAGAAAATGTTTACTTCAGTGGAAAAGATCGTATGTTATATCAACCTGAGTTTGAAGACATTGAGAAACTAAAGCAATTAATGAATATGTTGGATGATTCAAAAGTATGGAAAGAAATTGGTAACCACGAAACAGCAGTCGCTGTCACAACCAATCATGGTGCAGAACTTACATGGATTGATGATGTAGCCATTGTAAGAAGTAAATTTAAAGTAAATGATCATGATTCTGGAGAATTGATGGTTGTTGGACCAAGTCGAATGCATTATGACAAGATTGTGGCAATGATTGATTATGCGGCAAGGTTAATTGAAAGAATGTATATGAATCAAGGTGGTGGCAAAGATGAGTGAAGAAAAGAAACAAGAAGAAATGGTGTCTGAGGCACCTCCTGAAGAGGAAGAAAAGAAAGAAGTTCCTAAGAAAGTAGGAAAGAAAGAAAAGTTAGAAAAAGAGATTGAAGAATTAAAACTTCAAAATGAAGAACTACAGAAGAATGTGGATGTATTAAAGAATGAATATGCAAGAGCATACGCAGATACAGAAAACATGAAACGTAGACTTCAAAATGAATTTGAACAAAAAAACAAATATCGCATTCAAGATTTTGCAAAGGATATTATTCCTGTCATTGATAACTGTGAAAGAGCCTTAGCAATTGAAGTAAAAGATGAAACCGATGAGAATTATCGAAAAGGCTTCGAAATGGTTAAGAACCAGTTATGGAATGCATTGCAAAAAGAAGGCGTAGAAGAAATTGAAGCACTTGGACAACCATTTGATCCAAATTGGCATCAAGCAATGTTAGCAGAACACCAAGATGGTGTTGAAGAAGGAATCGTTCTTGAAGTACTTCAAAAAGGATATAAATTAAAAGATCGATTATTAAGACCAGCAATGGTTAAAATCAGTGAGTAAGTATTGTAGGAGGTAAGTAATATGAGCAAGATTATTGGAATTGATTTAGGTACAACAAATAGTTGTGTTGCGGTAATGGAAGGGAAAGACGCAAAAGTTATTCCTAACCCAGAAGGAAACCGTACGACTCCATCTGTAGTAGCTTTTAAGAATGGAGAAAGAATTGTCGGGGATGCGGCAAAACGTCAAATGATTACAAATAAAGATACAGTGTATTCAATCAAACGTTTAATGGGAACCGATGAAAAAGTTACACTTGATGGAAAGAGTTATACACCACAAGAAATTTCTGCCATGATTTTAGGTTATCTAAAAGATTATGCAGAAGCATATTTAGGTGAAAAGGTAGATCGTGCTGTTATCACAGTTCCTGCATACTTTAATGATGCACAAAGACAAGCTACAAAAGATGCTGGTAAGATTGCAGGTTTAACGGTTGAACGTATTATCAATGAACCTACAGCTTCTTCTTTAGCATTTGGTATGGATAAAGAGAATGCACGTGAACAAAAAATCCTTGTATATGACTTAGGTGGTGGAACCTTTGATGTTTCTATCCTAGATATCGCAGATGGAACATTCGAAGTATTAAGTACTGCAGGTGATACACACTTAGGTGGTGATGACTTCGATAATGTCATTATTGATTGGTTAAATGATAACTTTAAGAAGGAACATGGTGTTGATCTTAAGGCAGATAAGATGATTCTACAACGTCTAAAAGATGCTGCAGAAAAAGCAAAGAAAGATTTATCTGGAATGCTAGAAGCTGAAATTTCTTTACCATTTATTTGTCCAGATCCTAATGGAGCAGGTGCTCTTAACCTAGAAACTAAGTTAACAAGAGCTGAATTTGATAAACTCACAAAGTTCTTAGTTGATAAAACAATGGGACCAGTAAGACAAGCATTAAGTGATGCGAAATTATCTGCAAGCGATATTGACTCTGTATTATTAGTAGGTGGTTCTACACGTATTCCTGCTGTACAAGAAGCAGTTAAGAAAGAATTAGGAAAAGAACCAAATAAATCGGTTAACCCTGATGAATGTGTTGCTTTAGGTGCTGCTATTCAAGGTGGTGTTATTGCAGGAGATGTTAAGGATGTATTATTACTTGACGTTACACCATTAAGTTTAGGTATTGAAACATTAGGTGGTGTAATGACGGTATTAATTCCTCGTAATACAACCATTCCTACAAGTAAGTCACAAATCTTCTCTACAGCTGCAGATAACCAACCAGCTGTTGACATTCATGTCTTACAAGGTGAAAGACCTATGGCAAATGACAATAAGACTTTAGGAAACTTCCAATTAGATGGAATTGCTCCAGCTCGTCGTGGTGTTCCTCAAATTGAAGTTACCTTCGATATTGATGTTAATGGTATTGTGCATGTATCTGCAAAAGATAAAGGTACAGGTAAAGAACAATCTATTACAATCACTAATTCTTCTGGACTATCCGATGATGAAATTGATCGTATGGTAAAAGAAGCAGAAATGCATAAAGCAGAAGATGATAAGAGAAAAGAAGAAGTAGAAGTACGTAACCAAGCAGAAGCATTCATTAATCAAATTGATGAAACACTAAAGGATGATAATGCGAATGTACCTGCAGATCAAAAGGCAGAAGTACAAAAGTTACGTGATGATTTACAAAAGTCTTTAGATGAGAATGATATTGATGGTTTAAAGACAAAACTAGAAGCGTTACAAAAAGCAGCAAATGATATGGCACAAGCAATGTATCAAAATGCTTCCAACACACAAGGTAACGAGAATACAAATACAAATACAAATACCAACAATAGTGATGATGTTGTTGATGTGGATTTTGACGAAAAAGCATAAGAGTTATAAGACAAAATTCCTAGAAACACTTCTAGGAATTTGTCTATTAACGATAAGTGGTTGTGCTACTACAAGTGAACCACCTGTAACTGCAACACCGTTACCAACTATGGAAGTGGTAGAAGAAACGTATGAAGACTATTCCTCTCTTTATGAGAAAAAGATGCTTGTAAGCCAAGATACACCTCTCTATCTTCTTAACGAAGAAGGATTAAAAGAAGTAGGTGTCGTACATCAAAATGCATTTGTTGATTTAGGAAGTGAATCTTATAAAAATACTGTTTGCTTAAGAAATAATTCTTACTATATTGAAGCAGATTCACTACAAGAGAGTGATCGATGGTTTCAACATCATAATCATCTTCTCGGTTTACAACAACATATCATTACGAATTCTTCCTATCGTTTAGAAAACCTTAAAGAAGAAGTCGTGATGACAATGAAACAAGAAGATACATATGAAGTCTATGTATTACCAGGAGAAGAGGATCCTCGTTATGGCGTCTATTTCTTGAATGATATCTATTACATTCCAGAAGAAGATATTAAAACGATAGAGAATACGATGGCTGTACCTAAAGAAGCATATGCTGAAAGTATTCCCGTACTTATGTATCATTTCTTCTATGATGAAAATGAGACAAAAGATCGTCCTAATACGAATTATGTAGAACAAAAAGAATTTGATGAACAACTTTCTACATTAAATGATGAAGGTTATCAAAGCTTAACGATGCGTGAAATTCTATACTTCATGGAAAGAAGAGCGTATGTACCTGAAAAGAGTTTCGCTATTACGATTGATGATGGTGATCCTTCTGTATATACCTATGGATTTCCAATCCTAAAAAAATATGGGATGAACGCAACTTTATTTCTAATAGGAGCTTGGGAAGATACAACCTTATCATGGCCGAATTGGGAAATGCGTGAAGAAGGAATTGAACTACAATCTCATAGTTTCGATATGCATCAAGGTGGCTGTAGTGGTATGGGACATGGAGGAAGGTTACTCTGTGTAGATTACGCTACGGGTGTTGAAGATACAAAGATGGGATTTGATTATGTGGATGGAGGGTTTGTATATTGCTATCCATTTGGAGATGTCAATGAACATGCAATTGAGATTATTAAAGATGGAGGTGCGAAACTTGCCTTCACAACAGAATTCGGAAAAATTAATCCCGATATGGATCCATTAAATCTACCACGGATTCGTGTAATAGGTGGTAAGGGCTTAGAATTCTTTATGAAAAATATTAAGGAATAAGAAAGGTAGGAGAGAAGATGGCAGATAAAAGAGATTACTATGAAGTTCTGGGTATTTCTAAAAATGCAACGGAAGATGAAATAAAGAAAGCATATCGCTCTCTTGCTAAGAAGTATCATCCAGATGTAAATAAAGCGAAAGATGCAGAAGAAAAATTCAAAGAAATCAATGAAGCATATGAAGTATTAAGTGATCCACAAAAGAAAGCAACCTATGATCAATTTGGGTTTGCTGGTATGGATGGATTTAGTCAAGGTGGTACCTATGGAGGATTTGGTGGCTTTGAAGATATCAATGATATTTTCTCATCCTTCTTTGGAGGTAGTCCATTTGGTTCTTCTTATTCCTCTAGTCGAAGAAGTAATGCGCCTCGTCAAGGGGATGATCGCTTACAACGTGTAACGATTGACTTCTTAGAGGCTTGTTTTGGAAAAGATTTAGAGTTTGATATTGATGTGGATGAAACATGTAAAGCTTGTAATGGAAGTGGAGCAGCAAGTCCTAGTGATATAACAACTTGTTCTACGTGTGGAGGCTCTGGTTCTGTCATCCGTCAACAAAGAACACCTTTAGGTGTTATGCAGACACAGAGTGTATGTCCTGATTGCCAAGGAACTGGGAAAAAGATTAAAAAGATTTGTCCTGAATGTCGAGGAAAAGGATATAACCGTCGTAAAACAACCATTACAACACATATTCCAGCAGGTATCTCAGATGGTCAAAGAATACGTGTTGCTGGGAAGGGTGAACGTGGATACAATGGTGGACCTAATGGGGACCTATATCTAGAAGTTCGTATAAGACCAGATAAACAATTTGAACGTGATGGAAAGAATATATTACTTGAAATCGCTGTAACTGCAGTGGACGCAACCATTGGTACAAAAATGGATATTCCTACAATTTATGGGGATGTATCTATGAAGATTCCAGCAGGAACTCAAGAAGGCACCGTCATGCGTTTAAAAGAAAAGGGTGTACCTGATATTCGTGGAGGTAAACCTGGAGATCAATTATGTATTGTACATATTGAAGTGGATAAGAAATTATCTGCGAAAGAAAAGGAACTTTATAAAGAATTACAAAATTTACAGCAAAAAGCTGGTAAAGAAAGCATTTGGCAACGTTTTAAGAAACAATTTGATTAAAGCGTTCCACCAAAGGAGGTGGACTTATGAATATAGAACAAATGACCGAGCAACTTCAAGCAATTATTATGAATGCTTTAACGCTTGCACAAGAGAATCATAATTCTGAATTAAGTGTTGAACATTTATTAAAAACAATGCTAGAAGATAGTGGATTAGATGGTATTTGGCAACGTCTATCCCTAGATAAAAATACATTATTACGAATTACAGATGAATATTTAAAGAAACTTCCTACAATGTCTCATAATGGACAACCTGATGTTTCAAGATATGTAGTAGAAGGGTATTCTAAAGGTTTAGATCTAATGAAAGAATGGGGAGATACCTATATGTCTTCTGGGGCTTTCTTAGTCGGTCTATTCGGTACGAATGCTTCTATCTGTAAGGATTTAATGAAACGTTATCGCTTTAGTGCGAATGATATTAAGAAAGCAGAATTAGAGAGAAGAGGGGGTATGAAGATGGATGAAAAAACCAATGAAAGCCAACTCGATGCATTAGAAAAATATGGACATGATTTAGTCCAAGATGTTAAAGATGGTAAAACAGATCCAGTAATTGGAAGAGATGATGAGATTCGTAGAGTCATTGAAATCTTATCTCGTAAAACAAAAAATAATCCAGTATTAATTGGTGAACCAGGTGTAGGTAAAACTGCGATTGTAGAAGGTCTTGCCTGGAGAATCATGAAAGGTGATGTACCTGAAGGATTAAAAGAAAAACGTCTTGTAGAACTTGATATGGGTGCTTTAATTGCGGGTGCGAAATATCGTGGTGAATTTGAAGAGCGTCTAAAAGGTGTACTTAATGAAGTGAAGAAAGCTGATGGGAATATCATCCTATTTATTGATGAACTTCATAACTTAGTAGGGGCTGGAAAATCAGAAGGATCCATGGATGCAGCGAACTTATTAAAGCCAATGCTTGCACGTGGTGAATTAAAATGTATTGGTGCTACAACGTTTGATGAATATCGTAAATATATTGAAAAAGATCGTGCACTTGAAAGAAGATTCCAAAAGATTATGGTGGAAGAACCTACCGTTGAAGATACGATTTCAATTCTTCGTGGTTTAAAAGATCGTTTTGAATCACATCATGGTGTAGAGATTAAAGATGAAGCGATTGTTGCTGCAGCTGTGTTATCAAACCGTTATATAACGGATCGTTTCTTGCCAGATAAAGCAATCGATTTAGTGGATGAAGCATGTGCTTGTATTCGTGTTGAAATGGATTCTATGCCTGCTGAATTAGATGAATTAAATCGTAAGATTATGACCCTTGAGATTGAACAAACTTCTTTACATGATGAAACGGATCCTAAGACATTAGAACGTAAAGCAGATATTGAAAAAGAACTTGCTAATCTTAAAGAGGCACAAGCTACGATGTATTCAAAGTGGCAAAGTGAGAAGACAGAACTTGAAAATGTTAAGACCTATAAGGAACAATTAGAAACGGCTCGTCTTCAATTAACACAAGCACAAAATGATGCAGATTATGAAAAGGCAGCGAAATTAAAATATGATACAATTCCTAACCTAGAGAAAAAGATAGGGGCAGTGAATATTGATGAAAAAGAATCGATGATACAACAAGTGGTTGATGAAGAGATGATTGCGAAGATTGTATCAAGATGGACACATATTGAAGTATCTCGCTTAATGTCTACAGAACGTCAAAAGATATTACATCTTGAAGATGCATTACGTACACGTGTTATGGGACAAGATGAAGCACTTCAACTTGTATCCGATGCAATTATGCGTACAAAAGCACAAATCCAAGATGAGAATCGACCATTAGGTTCTTTCTTATTCTTAGGTCCAACCGGTGTTGGTAAAACAGAAGTAGCGAAGGCTCTTGCCGAGCAACTCTTTGATGATGAGAATAAGATTGTACGTATTGATATGTCAGAATATATGGAGAAGTTTAGTGTATCTCGTTTAATTGGGGCGCCTCCAGGATATGTTGGATATGATGAAGGTGGCCAATTAACGGAAGCTGTACGTCGTAATCCATATTCCATTGTCTTATTAGATGAAGTGGAGAAGGCACATCCAGAAGTATTCAATGTATTACTTCAAATCTTAGATGATGGACGTATTACAGATTCCAAAGGTGTAACCGTTGATTTCAAAAATACAATCATCATTATGACAAGTAACTTGGGTAGTCAATTTGCGTTTGAAAAAG
>CADBUH010000021.1 GCA_902797775.1 uncultured Erysipelotrichaceae bacterium
AATTATCCAAAAGAAGTATTTGATAATTTAGTAGGTACTTTTATGGATAAGGATGTAAGTGCGTGTGCGTATTGTGAATATGCGGATATGTGTGAAAGAAGAAAGGCAGGAATCATTTAATGCAAGAGAAGGAAAAACAATTACGAAATATCCTGACATTAAATGAACCTGGATTAGGAAATAAAAACTATAGTGTTGTGGCAGGTGCTGGTGCAGGTAAAACAACCCTTTTAAGTGTGCGTATTAGTGAACAGATTGCGAAAGGTACACCAATTGAAGAGTTTGTGATTATCACCTATACCAATGCGGCAGCTACTGAATTAAGAGAAAAGATTGCATATCGTCTAAAAGAATTATTAAAGGTTTGTGAAGAAGATAAGAAGGAACAAATTGAAGAAGCATTAGGAAATATTGAATTAATGCAGATATCCACAATCCATTCTTTCTTATTAAAACTTTTAAGAGAATCAGCTTTTGAATCAAAAGTAACCTTAGATGCACGTCTATTAGATGGGAATAAACAAGAAGATGAATTACGTAAAAAAGCTTTCTTTGAAACATGGTATAAAGAACACTATGATGAGATAAAAACCTTTCGGAAGGATTGGAGAATTCAAAATTCAAAAGGACGTTATATAGACCATACAAGAGAAGTTTTTGAGAATATGTTTATGTCGATGGCGAATATTCGAGAAGACGTTATCTTAGGAGAAGAATCCATTGAGGAAGTATCTGCGAAATGGGCAGATGAATATATTCATACTTGGTTAGAAATCTTAATTGAGTATAGAGACGCAATCCTACAAGATCAACCTTTAAACGCAAAAGGGAAACCGAAATCCATGAATAAAGGGGCACTCGAAATTAAAGAGAATGTCACAAATGTGGAAGAAGCCTTTAAGAAGGAAAACTATGGAATGGAGGAAGCTTTACTATTAAGTGAAGCATTAAAGAAAGCAGATTCAAAAAGTTTACGCCTTGAACAAAAATACTACCGTGATTCACAAGATCCAACCCCAACAATCAATGAAGTATCCGAAAGATTATATAAACAAATGGAAGAAGATCCACATTGGAAATTATCGGATATTAAAAAGAATTATTTAGATTACTATGAAGCTTCCACAAAACTAGCGAAGTATGTATTACAGATGAAGGAAGCTTACCAAAAAGAAATCGATCAAAATACTGCAGAGTTATCAAATGATGATATTTTATATCGCTCTGAACAATTATTACTAAATCATCCAGAAGTATTAAATAAATTAAGAAAGAGATATTCAAAGATTTATGTGGATGAATTCCAAGATACAACCTTACTCCAGACAAATATCGTAAAACTATTATCAAGTTTAGAAGATAGTACTTTAGAAGAAGAGAAATTAAAAGAAGATACACTCATTGTGGTAGGAGATCCGAAACAATCCATCTATCGTTTTTCTGGTGCAGAACGTTCGGTTTATGACGATGTGAATCGGATGATGAATGCTTTACCACAAGCTGAAGTGGTAGAACTGAATACAAACTTCCGTTCCAATGAAGATATTATTCATTGGGTAAATGATACCTTCTCTAAAACAATGGGTAGTGATTATAACCCAATGGAAACAGAGTGGGTTGTACAAAATAAAGATGCTTTACATGGTTTATACCAATATGTTCCAAAAGATGAAACATATGGACTTGAACAAGATGTAGAAGCGGTTGTGGAACTCGTAAAAGAATTTGTAGAGAATGAAAAGATTTTTATTGAGACTAGAGATGGAAAATTAAGAAGAGTTCAATATTCCGATATCATGATTATCACAAAAGTCACAACCAATATGTCGGAATATGTAAAAGCGTTATCTCTAGCAGGAATCCCTGTTAATGTGTCTGGTAAATTTGCGATAGGGGAAAATGAAATCTTACGAAATTATGTATTACTACTTTCTTATCTTGCGAATCCTAAAGATAAAAAGAAATACTATATCGCTCTACAGGTTGTGAGTGGAAAAGATGTTTTAGAATGTTCGGAAGAAGATTTAAAGAAAGCAGAAGAAGCATTAGTATCCATTAAAGAAGAGATTGAAGAAAGAAAACTCGATGCGTATTCAATCTTAGAATATGTCATGTTAAGGGAAGAACTTTATTTACCTAAAGATCATACATTTAAGAAAGAATCCGTTCGAGAATATCGAATTCATCTACATCAAATGGTTGAATCTTGTATTCAAGATGGTTATGGTGACTTACAAGATTTCGTTGATTTAATGCTGCAATATTTAGAGACCAATGTTGAAAGAGAAGTATTACTAGAAAGTGATGAAAACGCTGTACGGTTCATGAATGTGCATAAATCAAAAGGATTAACTGCACAAATTGTGATTGTTGCGGATCGTAGAAGTGATGAAAAATGTAGATTTGATGGATTTAAGAAAGCAGGGAAATATTACCCTGCTGCAAGAATCCAACAAAGTCCATTCTCACAAAAGATTATTCCAACCTATGTATTTGATCCGGATATCTATAAGATGGCCTATAAAGATGAGATGGAAGAAAAGATACGATTAGAGTACGTTGCGGCCACAAGAGGTGCACATGCGCTGATCTTTATGCCAGTAACTTCTTCACGTTCTACACCATGGTTCTCTCATCTTGCCTATGGATTAAATCAATTAAGAGATATTAATGAATGGATTGATGATAGAACAATAGATTCTATGAAACCATCCATCGAAACCAAACAAGAAACATTAGAAGATAAATATATTACAATGAAGAATCTTCAAGATAGTTTAGAAGTCGCTGAATTAGATGATTCAAATTGGAAGAAGGAAGTACATCCTCTACGGATACCACAAGTCGTATCCATAACGCCTAGTAGTTTAGAACCGAATGGACAAGTAGGGTATGACGCAAACCATAAAAACTATCTAAAAGAAGAACGTCCAAGTGCGAATGTATTTGGTACCGTACTGCAT
>CADBUH010000022.1 GCA_902797775.1 uncultured Erysipelotrichaceae bacterium
CAAGCACTTGCCTTTCAACCAAAGTTAATTGTGACTGGTGCTAGTGCGTATGCTAGAGAAATCGATTTTAAAGAGTTTAAAAAGATTGCGGATGAATGTGGAGCTTTACTTATGGCAGATATGGCTCATATTGCAGGACTTGTTGCGACAGGCTATCACATGTCACCAGTTCCTTATGCAGACTTTGTGACAACGACAACACATAAAACATTACGTGGACCTCGTGGTGGGATGGTTTTATGTAAGGAAGAATATGCGAAAGCTGTTGATAAAGCACTCTTCCCTGGTATTCAAGGTGGACCACTCTGTCATGTGGTCGCAGGAAAAGCAGTATGCTTCTATGAAGCTTTACAACCTGAATTTAAAACCTATATCAAACAACTCTTAGATAATTGCCAAGAGTTAGCGCATACACTTCAAGAAGAAGGATTTAGACTCGTAACAGGTGGAAGTGATAACCATTTAATTCTTGTGGATACAATGAATTCAATTGGAGTAACAGGAAAAGAAGCAGAAACAATCCTTGATGAAGCAAATATCACAGTCAATAAGAATGCGATTCCTTTTGAAAAACAAAAGATGACCATCACAAGTGGAATCCGTGTTGGAACTGCTGCTATGACAACGAAAGGTTTCAAAGAAAAAGAGTTCCATCAAGTAGGACTCTGGATTTCAGAACTCTTAAAGAATAAAGAGAATGAAGAAGTTAGGAATCGTATTAAAAAAGAAGTCATCACACTCTGTGATGCCTTCCCATTTGATTAATGAAATTCAAGTAATTTTGTAAGATCACCTAATTGTTTAAATTGATTTGAGAACTCATGTGCGTTATCGAAGTAATAATCGTCTACTAAGATACGACGATATGCTTCATAGATGGATTGCACACCGAGTTCTTTTTCATTTACACTAATCGCAAATCCATTACGACTTGCACTAGAAGCTACCCAACTTCTTAAATAACTTCCATCCGATACAATAATCTGTGGTTTTTCTAAGATCGTACTACGGTTATAAATAAATTCATTTCCATCATGAATCACAACCGAACATCCTTTTAAGTTCTCTTCCTTAAAACAATCTAAATAATGAATGTTTTGATTATGACCTACCTTACAACCTTCATAATAGGCTTCAACGCGATAAGGTGCACCTAAGAAGGTTTCTTCAATAATAGTTTTAATCTTAGAAGGTCTTTCCTTTACATCTCCTAAGAAGATGGAAACTTTTGTGCCATCATCTGAATCTTCAATGAAGTTACCCATAGAACCTAAACGATGAATCGTAAAGGATTCTGGGAAAGGGTTTGTGACTAAAGGTCCAAACGCAAAGAGTTTTTCAGGAATCGCATATAATTCATTTAAATGAAGAATTTGTTCGAGACGGAACTCGGATAATGTTTCATTAATTCCTTTAATATAAGAAGAATCCACTTCTTTATTACGAAACATAGCACCACTCACAAAACTCCATACTGGAACTTGTTGTTTTTTGGAGGCAATTAATGCACTTTGTCTACCTAAATCGAATACTAGATCTGGTTGGAAATGTATAATCGCATCTCTTACGGCGGTTGTATCTTCTTTTAGATAAGAAGCACTGGTAAGCTTTCTTTGCCATAAGTATTCAGTATAGTATTTTGGAGAAGATTTAGAGCCTAAAGAAAAGAAACCTGTTTTCAACATAGGGGAAGGGTATATGGTTGCACGGTGGATTCCACAATCTTCGGGTGCACATACAGCCATTTCTGCCCCATGGAGATGATACATATTTATGATTTCTTGGGCTAAAAAGTAATTAGCGTTATCTTCTTTTCTTCCAATGCTAGGTACAACTAATAATTTCATAACTTTAGTATAACATTTCTTTTCTTCAATGGTTGAAATCTCACCTACTTTCATCTATCATTTACGAAGATATATGGAGGTAGAACCTATGTTAGAAGTATTGAATCATCCTCTCATTACACACAAATTAACATTGATGAGAAAAGAAGAAACACCTACGAAAGATTTTAGAGAATATCTAGATGAAATCGCGGAACTTATGGCATATGAAGTATGTCGTGATCTTCCTACAAGACCTGTAGAAATCACTACACCTATGGGACCTTGTACAGGATATGAATTATCAAAAGAGGTCGTAATTGTCCCAATCTTACGTGCTGGTATTGGTTTATTAGATGGGATTCGTCGTTTAGTACCTACTGCGAAAGTTGGCTTCATTGGTTTATTCAGAGATGAAGAAACTTTACAACCACAAGAATACTTCGCAAAATTCCCTAAGAATTTAGAAGATGCGGTTGTGATGGTTGTGGATCCAATGTTAGCGACAGGTGGTAGTGCTGTTGCGGCCATTGATATGATTAAAAAACGTGGTGCGAAGAATATTAAGCTTGTATGCTTAGTTGGTGTACCAGAAGGTGTAAAAGCTGTACAAACCGCACATCCGGATGTAGATATTTATTTAGCAGCGATGGATGATCACCTCAATGAGATTGGTTATATCGTACCAGGACTTGGAGATGCGGGAGATCGTATCTTCGGTACGAAATAAGATGGAATTATTTCAATTTTATATTAAAGCGTTCATCTATATTGTAAGTTTACTTGTTTCTTTTTATGGCTTAAGGGCCTTAAACTATGAGAAATTGATTAAAGCGAATCATGTGGTAGAAGCACGCATTCTTTATGCTTTACTTGTGATGGGCTTAGGGTATCTTGTAGGTAGTTTTCTCATCCAATTTCTATATATGTTATAAAGGAGAGTTCTTAGAAACTCTCTTTTTTCTATGGTTATAAATGCTATAATTATTTCATATGAATTTAATAAGAGGAGCACTACCTTATTTCTTACTGCCACTTGTGATATCGGCGCTTTTAGTGCCAATTTGTAAGAAAATAGGGTTTCGTTTAGGAATCTATGCACAGGAAAACGCAAGAACGGTTCACCATGGGAAAATTGTTCGTATTGGTGGGGTTGGTATTTATATTGCGTTCTTATTATCGTTAACGATCTTATGGTCCGCAGATGATTCGATTAATGGAATCTTAATCGGTGGTTTCTTAGTCTTTATTGGGGGATTATTAGATGATATGTATGATTTATCCCCTAAGATTAAACTTCTATTCCAAATTAGTGGTGCGATTGTAGCGATGGTGGTTGGACATCTTTATCTTCAAGATTTTCATATCTTATCTATTGAAGTATCCAATCCAATTATTAATTATTTAATCTCTTTCTTTTGGATTGTAGGAATTACGAATGCGATAAATTTAATTGATGGTTTAGATGGTTTATCTTGTGGTATTAGTTCCATCGTTACCATCACCATTGGTTTAATCGGCTTCTTCATGGGAAGAAGAGATATTTGTATCTTAGCTTTATGTTTATCGGGTGCGATTCTAGGTTTCTTACCATATAACTTTCATCCTGCATCCATCTTCGTTGGAGATTGTGGTGCACAATTTATGGGCTTTACAATCGCATGTATGTCTTTATTAGGATTTAAGACAACTGCTTTAATTACCTTAGGTTTACCAATCTTAGTTCTCTTTATTCCAATCAGTGATACACTCATTGCGATCTTAAGAAGAAAACTAAAAGGACAAAAGATTTCGGAAGCAGATCGAGGCCATCTGCATCATATCTTAATGATTAAATTAAAACTTGGACATCGTAGAACGGTACTTGTGTTATATCTAGTTACGTTATTATTTGCGGTGGCTGCGGTTCTAAGTTATTTCCATCCTGTATTAGGCATGTGGATGATTTTAGTCTTATTGATAGGGGCAGATCTCTTTATTGAATATACAGGAATGATTAATTCGAAGTGGCATCCCATCCTTTCTTTCTCCAATAAAGTATTTGGTTGGCCAAAGATGAAAGATGGAGAAGATCCAGTTGATACGAAGATATTAGAAGAGAAAGAAAAAGAAGATGGCAATTGAACTCACGCTTACACAGACAGCTTTTCTAAAGAAAGGAATTAGCGCAAAGGATATCCTTTTGGATGATTTAGCTTATGGAGTCGTCGATAGTGCTTGGCGCTTAATTGATCCAAGAGATTTTAAAAGTGATTTCTATTGTTTCTATGATCCTAATAAGATGGGATGTGGTGTACGTGTTCATTACACACCACGTAAAAAAGAATCCCTTTCCATTACGATTCCTACTCCAGGTACTGAAAGAGATATTGAAGTCAGTTATCTCGTCTTAGAAAGAGTGATGAAGAAATGGAATCTATCGACCTTTCTTCAAGATGGTACGGAATATACGTTAGATGATATTCCTCATCTAAAAGAAAAGATGAAACAGTTTAATCTTGTGAAATTTACACACCTTGATACAAGAAGTGAGAAAGTAGTCTTAGCTTGTGTGAAGTGGCCAATTGTATTTTCTTCCGAAGAGATCAATGAATATATTGAAAAAGAAGATTTAGAAGGTTTCACAAATAAACTTCATAAACTTCAAGAGAATGATTACTATTATGCGATTCCTCGTTTATTCCCAAAAGGCATCAATAATGAAGTCTTAGCGGTCTATGCGATTAGTCCAGATACAGAGACGATTCTTCCAAAAGTCCCAACGATTGATCCACCGATTGATGATGGGAATAGAAGGGATATCCATTGTAATACATATGAAGTAGGATTAATCTCTTATGAAGACCATGGGGTAATTGCGCGCTTATCCTATGAAGATTTTAAGAAAGAAATGAAATTAGAAGAATGTGAAGAATATGATGTCGATCATTATTTATTAAAAGGATTAAGTGAAGAAGAACTTCATATTCTCGCAGAAAAATATAGGAGTACCAATGAGGAAGAAGAATAAAGGAATACCAGTAATTGTAGGAATACTACTTACGCTATTAACGATGTTAGGGGTAGGTGGTTATAATACCTATCAATATTTAAAGGAAAAATATGCAGGGTCTCATACCATCTATAGTCATGAGATGGTTCGACAACTTGATGAGAATTCACTTACTGCTAAAGTGGTAAAAAACTTTTATAGTGAGAAAGAATGGAATGAGATTCGTAATGTATCCTTTGTGGATGATAACCAACTTCCTAAAATTGATACACCAATGGAAAAAGAAAGTCTCGATAAAAATGGGGATGGCGTCTATGTTGAACACATTTATGCGGGAACGTATGAAGGTTATATGATGATTGTGGAAGATCCAAAGGATGTCTATATCGCAATTAATCCTACAATGGGAACAGGATTAGATGCCCCGAGTTTAGATGATTATGTAAAAGATAATAAAGCGATTGCGGGTATTAATGGTGGTGGCTTTGAAGATTATGGAGGAAATGGGAATGGTTCCATTCCTGCAGGTATTACGATCATTGATGGAAAACTTGTATCAGGTGGAGCACCACAACCAATCTTAGGAATCACAAAAGATCATAAATTAATTACGACCACAATGTCTGGAGAAGAAGCTTTAAATCGTGGAATTGTAGAAGCGGTAACCTTTGGACCAACATTTATTTATAATGGGAAAGTTGTCTATGAACCTACAAGTAATTTAAATATGTTGAATCCTAGAACAGCGGTTGGACAAAAAGAAGATGGAACTTTCTTATTACTCGTTATTGATGGTAGAGGACCTTCTTCCTTTGGAGCGAAATATGAAGATGTGATTGATATCTTCTTAGAATATGATGCCATAATGGCAGGTAACCTAGATGGAGGAAATTCTTCCGTTATGATTTATGATGGAAAATATATCCATTATCCTGTCTCAATGTATAATTCACGGAATCTACCTTCTGTGATTTTAGTGGGGGATAAGAAGTAATGAAACACCGTGGATTAAAACCAATCGCTGTAATTTTATTGATGGTTGTGATGGGAGTCGTATCCTTTTTTGGAACACGTTTCTATTTTAATAACCAATTAAAAGAGATTGAAACGATTGAAAATACAATGCAAGAAAAGATTGCGCTTGATACATTTGAAAGAATTAAGAAGAAAGATTTTAATGGGATTTATGAAGAAACCATTAAAGAATATCCTGGTTATTATAATGAAGAAGTCTATCTAGAAAAATTAACGAATATCATAGAGGAAGCTTCCAATAATCTTTCCATGAAACAGTTAGAAGATACTGAATATGGTGTTTATGATGGAAATGAATTATTACTTCGTTACCATTTAAGAAAAGAAGGGGATAAAACCTTTGTTTCAATTCCAATGCGAGGACAAGAAACAATCACCTTAGAAGTTCCAGTAGGAATGAATGTGATGGTAAATGGAAAAACCTTAGATTCAAGTTCTTTAGTTGAAAGAAATGTGGAAGCGAGTAA
>CADBUH010000023.1 GCA_902797775.1 uncultured Erysipelotrichaceae bacterium
CAATCTTTAATTGGTGCAGGACATGCGGTCGCTTTAAATACAGTAAGTGCACAATATAGTGCATCCGGTGCAGCTCTTGAATATATCTCTGGATTTAAATCCATGAAGTGGTTATATGAGTTTAATAAAAACTTTGAGGAAAGAATTGAAGATTTTATTATTGATTGTAATTTATATCGGAATGTCGTATTTACTTCTTCTCGCTTAACAGTAAGTGTAACCGAAGAAGAGAACTATTCTACGATTCAAAACTTTATAAAGGAACTTCCACGCGGAGAATTTGAACGTTGTGCGGTAAGATATCCTCTAGCAGAAAAAAGAAATGTGGGTATCTTAATCCCTGCACAAGTATCTTATTGTGCGATTGGTTCTAAATTAGAAGAGGAAACCTATCACGCAAGTGAAACGGTATTAGGACAAATCTTAACGTATGAATATTTATGGAATGAAGTAAGAGTGAAACAAGGTGCGTATGGAACAGGATTTGTGGCGACCACCATGAATACGGTAAATGCGTATTCCTATCGTGATCCTAGTCCAACGCAAACGATAGAAACAGCTAAGAAGATTGAACCTTTCGCAAAAGATTTCTTAGAGAAACATGAGGATTTAACTTCCTATATCATTGGGGTAATCGCTTCACAAGAACCACTTGTATCTCCACGTGGTAATATACGTAGTGCAAACAGTCGCTATTTTGCGGGTGTTGATTATGAGACGCGTAAGAGAATACGAGAAGAAATCTTAAATACAGAAGCGGTTTCGATTCGTAAAAATGCGAAAAATTTCCAAGAAGCAATGGAAAATGGAACCTATTGTATCGTTGGAAATGAAGAAGCTCTAAAAAAGAGTCATATTTCAAAAGAAAATATTTTAAAATTTGAAGAATAAACAGTACGAATATCTAATATAATTATAGATGAAGGTAGTGGTTAAAAAATGAAGAACGCAATTATACTAGCAGCAGGGAAAGGAACACGAATGCATTCGGATCTTCCAAAGGTACTCCATGAAGTATGTGGAATGCCAATGGTATCCCTGGTTATTAAGACATTAAAAGATATCAATGTAGACCGTATTGTTACGGTAACTGGGCATATGCATGAACTGGTTGAAGAGGTTTTAGAGGGACAATGTGAATTTGCTTTACAAGAACCTCAACTTGGAACAGGACATGCAGTTATGCAAGCAAAACAATTAGAGAATGAAGAAGGGGTAACCGTTGTTGTATATGGGGATGCTCCATGTATTTCAAAAGAAATGTTAGAAGCTTTATATCTCGAATGTGAGCAAGCAGATATGGTCTTACTAACAGTTAAATATAATGAACCTTCTAGTTTTGGAAGAATCCTAAGAGACGTAAATGGAGAAGTCTTAAAGATTGTTGAATATAAAGACTGTACAGAGGAAGAAAGAAAGATTAATGAATTAAACTCAGGATTCTATGCATTCAATAATCGTTCTTTATTCGAAGCGTTAAAACAATTAAAAAATGATAACGCACAAAAAGAATATTACTTAACCGATGTCTTAGAGATATTAAAAGATAGCGGAAAAGTAGTAAAGGCAGTTGTCGTAGATGATTATGATCTTGTGCAAGGTGTAAATGATTGTGTTGAGCTTGCACATGCGAATAAAACAATGCAAAAGAGAATTAATGAGATGTGGATGAAACAAGGTGTCACAATGTATGACCCTGATATAACCTATATCTCACCAGAAGTAACCTTTGGAAAAGATGTCATCTTATATCCAAATACATACTTCTATGGAAAGACCACCATTAAAGATTATTCAAAAATCCTTCCTGGTAGTTATCTAGAAAACACAAATGTTGGTAGTCACTGTGTAATCGATGCGAGTGAATTAATCAACTGTAATATTGATGATGAAACAATTGTTGGTCCATATCAACATTTGAGGGATAATAAATAGGAAGGGAGCCAAGTATGGTGAAGGAAACAGTTATTTTTGCGCTAACATCAAGCACTAAGTTAGCAGAGACGATTGCGAATGAATTAGAAATTCCATTAGGTAAGATTACCGTAGATCATTTTGCGGATGGAGAAATTCTAGTTACACCGCATGAAACAGTTAGAGGGCGCTCCGTATTTATTATTCAATCTACCTATTCTCCTGTAACAGAACGCTTAATGGAAGTACTCGTATGTATTGATGCGTTAAAGAGAGCGAGTGCAGCAGAAATAAATGTAATTATGCCGTACTTTGGCTATGCTAGACAAGACCGTAAAGCAGAACCACACCAACCAATTACTGCGAAATTAGTAGCAGATATGTTGACGGTAGCAGGTGCAGATCGAATTGTAACGGTTGATTTACACGCTGCCCAAATACAAGGTTACTTCAATATTCCAATTGATGATTTAACAGCGGTTCCTTTACTAGGTCATTATTTCAAAGACTTCAATAGTGAAGACTTAGTTGTGGTATCTCCAGACCATGGTGGTGTAACAAGAGCACGTAAATTAGCAGAAATCTTAAATGCACCAATCGCAATTGTGGATAAGAGAAGACCTCGTCCAAATGAAGTGGAAGCACAAAATGTAATTGGTGATGTTGAAGGAAAGACAGCGATTGTAATTGATGATATTTGTGATACAGCTGGATCTTTATGTGCAGCATGTAAAATTATAAAAGACCATGGTGCAAAAAATGTCTATGCCGCAATTACCCATGGTGTATTCTCTAGAGATGCGATTAAGACAATTGAAGAATCTCCAATTGAAAAGATGGTTATCAGTGATACCATTCCTCTATCTGAAGAGAATGCAAAAGCTACCACAAAGATTGTTCAATTATCTGTTTCGGATATGCTTGCAGAAACAATTGATGCGATTCAAAATCATAAATCCGTATCTCGTGTATATGATCAATATATGACTAGAAAATTGAATGGATAATAAATAGCATTAAAAGAAGAAAACTGAAGATTGGTTAATCTCCAGTTCTTAATTGTAGTAACTCATCAATTTCTTCTTTTGTAAATTTCTTGGATTGAAGAAGAATTTCTTCAATCCTTTTTCGTTCTTCTGCTAAGGCAATAGCCTTCGCTTCTTCTCTTCCTTCTTCTCTACCTTCTTCTTTCGCTATCTGTATAGCTTCCTTAAGATAAACTTGTTTTTCCCATTCCTCATTTTCTTTCGTAAACAACATTCCCTCTACCTCCGTCCTATGATAC
>CADBUH010000024.1 GCA_902797775.1 uncultured Erysipelotrichaceae bacterium
AGTGACTCAATTTTGGAAATATCCATCTTGGATTTCCTCCTTTCACCTATTTCTTTCGCTGAAAGAAGGAAAGTTCCCCTAAAAAAAACAAACTTTTTTAAGTTTGTCTTTTATAAAAAGAAAAGCGTATCGATTGATACGCTTAACTAATCTTTGTGCCAGGTTTTAATCCATTTACTTCTACAACCGCCAACTCATCACCATCTTTACCAGCTAGTAACATTCCTTGGCTTTCAATACCACGAATGAGTGCGTGTTTTAAGTTTGTGACAACGACAATGGATTTTCCAATCATTTGTCCTGGTGTATAACTTTGTGCGATTCCAGAAACAATTTGTCTTACTTCATCATTTCCTAAATCAACTTTCATAATGAGAAGTTGATCTGCATCTGGATGTTTCTCACAAGAGATTACTTTTCCGACTTTGAGATCAACTTTCGCAAAGTCTTCGATTTGAATTTCTTGTTTCTTTTCTTCTTGTTTCTTTTGTTTCGCAATTTGTTTTTCTTGGATTTCTTCTACCTTTTCCATGACATCTTTTTCCACAAGACGTGCAAATAAGATTTCTGGTTGTTCAATCACTTTAATGGATTCTTCTAAGTTACCAAAGGTTTGAATGGAATCAATATCACATTGTTTCGTATTTAATTGTTTTAGAATACTTTCACTTGTGGTAGGTAAGAAGGAACTTAATAGAACAGCTGCGATACGAATTGTTTCTAATAAGTTATAGAGAACAGTCGCAAGACGAGAGATTTGATCTGGATCTTTCGCAAGAGCCCAAGGCATTGTCTCATCAATATACTTATTACAACGATTTAATAATGTGAAGATGTCTTCAATCGCATCTGCGACACGTAACTCTTCCATCTTCGCATCAACTTCTTTTACCGTCTTAAGAGCTAATGTCTTAAGTTCTTCATCAATTGGTTCATCCACTTTAGGATTATTCACTTCACCATTGAAGTATTTATTCTGCATAGAGAGTGTACGGTTAACTAAGTTTCCTAAGTTATTCGCTAGATCACTATTAATGCGTTCAATCATGAGTTCATAAGTAACGTGACCATCTTGAGCAAATGGCATCTCATGAAGCATGATGTATCTTACTGCATCTTGTCCAAAGAGATCGACTAAGTCATCCGCATAAATCACATTTCCCTTTGACTTAGACATCTTACTATCACCCGTTAATAACCATGGATGTCCAAAGATTTGTTTTGGGAGTGGTTCACCTAACGCCATCAACATAATTGGCCAATAGATGGTATGGAAACGAATAATATCTTTACCAATTAGATGTAAATCGGCTGGCCAATACTTCTTATAGAGTTCTCCATGATTTCCATCCACATCATAACCTAATCCAGTTATATAGTTACTTAATGCATCAATCCATACATAGACGACGTGATCTGGATCAAAATCAACTGGAACACCCCACTTAAAGGAGGTACGAGATACACAGAGATCTTGTAGACCAGGTTTTAAGAAATTATTTAACATTTCATTCTTACGACTTTCTGGTTGAATAAACTCTGGATGATCTTCAATATATTGGATTAAGCGGTCTGCGTATTTAGACATCTTAAAGAAGTAAGCTTCTTCTTCCATTGGTTTCACTTCACCACCGCATACTGGACAGTGTCCATCTTCTGTTAGTTGGCTCTTTGTATAGAAGGCTTCACATTCTTGGCAATATAATCCTTCATATTTACCTTTATAAATATCTCCTTGGTCATATAATTTCTTAAAGATTTTTTGAACTTGAAGTTCATGATCAGGATCCGTTGTACGAATAAACTTATCATAGGTTACATTCATACAATCAAATTGATCCTTTACAATACCTGCGATACGATCCACAAATTCTTTTGGGGTTACACCATCTTGTTTCGCACGTTCTTCTACTTTTTGACCATGTTCATCCGTTCCTGTTTGGAAACGAACATCATAACCAATTAAACGTTTATAACGTGCAATCGCATCAGCGAGGACAATTTCATATACATTTCCGATATGTGGTTTACCAGAAGTATACGCAATTGCGGTTGTAATGTAATAAGGTCCTTTATTCTCCATATAAAATTCCTCCTAAAACAAAGAAAACGCCCGAAAGGACGTCTTACACGCGGTACCACCTTTATCTTGCTTAAAGCCACTCAATTACGTTATAACGGACGTCACCGGATATTACTACCTATCATAATATCAGCTCCAAGACCATCTTCTTCTATTGTTGAACACAAACTTCCATCAACCGTTTGTTTTCTAGGCTTCTCCAATAGAATACTCTTCTTTTCTTCGCTTGTGAAATTAATTATAGTTGATGAATGAACGTTTGAAAAGAAAGAATTAAAAAAGGTGAACGATGTTCTGAACTTGTCAAAGAAAAGTAGACAGTTCTAAAAAGTCAGATTAAAGCCCTGTGAGAGTGTAAACTCTGCAGGGCTTTTATAATTGTGCTTATACATAGGCCTTTCATAGTTATAGTAATGAATATACTGTTTTATAAACTCTTCCACACTGTCATAGTCATTAATTATGTAATCCACCCATATTTGGGCTTTAATCCATCCGTTCATTGATTCTATTATTGGATTATCTGTTGGAGTTCCACTACGTGACATGGAACGAATAATGTTATTATTAAGTAGAGCTTGGTTAAAGCTTGTGGAAGAGAATACTGATCCTTGGTCCGTGTGGAAATAGACTGGTTCAGTTATTCCTTCCTTTTTTAGTAGCTTTAGTAATTGATCTCTACAGTTGAAATATGGCCTTGGGTCTCCACGTTTAGAAGATATGTCTGAAGATATTATTGCGTTATTGTATGTATCTAAGAAGTATGTCCATTCATAGTATTTTCCTCTATATTTAATGACTGTCATATCACTAACTATCTTTTCAAGAGGCCCTGTAGTCATCCAATTATTATGAATCTTATTTTCATATACGATGTGTTCTTCCCCTGGTTTTCTAAATCGATAATGTCTACATTTAGATTTTATATTTAGATATTTACACACTTTATGACATAGATTATCTGAGAATATCCATCCTGTTTTATCTCTTATTACTTTAGCTAAGGAATGATAGCCATATGATGGATGAACTGTGTGTTCTTCTTTAATTAGTAGAGCTAAATCATTTCTATTTTTTCATAGTTATTAATATCTCTATTAAGCCATTTATAATATCCTGATCTATTAATAGACATAACTTCACATAGATATTTAACTGGATATTCTTTACTTAGTTCTTTGATGATTTCATATTCACATCTAAGATAGAAACGTACTCCTTGTCTGCACCACCTCCTTTTACTGTGTATCCTTTTTTTAATCGTTCATTCTCTATCCTTAGTTTTAAATTCTCAAGTTCAAGTCTTTTTTCTTTGGTTAAAGATTTTGACGTATGAAGTGCTGCGAATTTATTCCCTCGATTATGAACTCTTCCTGTTCCAAGTAAGCCCTCGTTATATAGTTTTTCCCAACGCTGAATAACGCTTTGTCGTACATCGTACTTCTTTTCTAACTTTGCCCAAGATAAATGATTTTCTTCACGATCTTTTACTATTTTCAACTTAAAATCATAAGAATACTTTCTATTCTTTAAGCCTTTCGGTCTACCTCTTGGCATATATTATTCCCTCCTTTACTTCATCATAAGAAAAAGTAGACTTTAGATTAAGTCTTTTTTGACTTTTTCTTGTGTCTACTTTTATCTTACAAGTTCAGATGTTCACCTTACCAAGTTATTGTATCAGGATCACTTTCTTCATTTTTATAAGCTTGGGCTGTATCAATATGACGATATCCTTCTTTTAAAGCAAAAATTATTAAATAATAGATAGGACAAAGAATATCGAATTTTTATTCTCATTCCTGTCTTATGAGAAATGGTATAATTCTTACGGAGGATTTTCCTATGTCAGAAAAAAAGTATACAAAGAAAGTCATGATTAAGAAAATCGCAGATTTCTTTAACATGAAACAAATAACAGGAAATGAAGAATCATTAAAACGTTGGGTGGTTGTACCAGATATTAACCGTCCTGGTTTTGAACTCGCAGGTTATTTTCGTTTAACCGAACCTAGAAGAATTGTCTTAATTGGAAATAAAGAGATTGATTATATTAATCACTTATCTGATCAAGAACAAAGAGAACGTTATCCTAAGATTACAGATGGATTAACACCGATGATTATTGTGACCCACAATAATCCTGTTCCACCAATCTTAAAAGAAGTAGCGGAAGAAAATAACTTTCCAATCTTTCAAACACCATTAAATACCTCAAGATTAGTTGTAGATTTAGTTGCGTACTTAGATGAAGAGTTTGCGATTGAAGATACCATCTCAGGTGTTCTTGTGGTGGTCTATGGTGTAGGTGTATTACTTACAGGAGAAAGTGGAATTGGTAAATCTGAAATTGCGTTAGAACTAATGCGTGATGGACAAGTATTGGTTGCGGATGATCGTGTTGATGTACAAAAGATTCATAACCATATCCATGGACACGCTCCAGAGCTCTTAAAAGGGAAACTTGAAATTAGAGGAATCGGTATCATTGATGTACAAAGAATGTTTGGGGCATCTTGTCTTAAGAATCGAAACCGTATTGAAATGTGTATCAATCTAAAGAGATTTGATGAAAACGTAGATTATGAACGTATTGGAGATACAAAGGAACACTTTACAAATATCTTAGATGTACAAATTCCTACGATTGAATTACCAGTATCTCCTGGTCGTTCTACAAGAGTATTAGTTGAATCCGCTGTTACAAACCATATCTTAAAACAACAAGGTTATAACAGTTCTCTTGAATTTAGAAATGAACTAACGGAATTCTTAAAGCGTCAACAAGAAAAGATGACAGCAGAAGATGATGAAGAATAAACCAATCTTATTATTTGATTTTGATGGAACTCTTATGGATACGGAACAAGCCATTGTGCAATCCTATAAAGAGTTATTTCGTCGTTATCGAAGTGTTGAAGAATTCACTCGAGATAAACAAGTCGAAGTATTAGGTCCTACATTAGAAGAAAAGATGAGAGAATTCTTTCCAGAGAAAGATGTCCATCTTCTTCAACAGGAATATCGTACCTATCAAAATGAGCACTTAAAAGAACTTGTGCAACCAATGAAGCATACCTTTGATTTATTAAACTATTTAAAGGAAGAAAACTATCTTTTAGGGATTATCACTTCACGAAGAAGTGAATCTTTATATCGAATCTTAGATTTATTTGATATGAAGAATTATTTTTCAATCTTTGTATGTCATGATCATGTGGAAAAAGAAAAACCAGATCCAGAAGGAATCTTAAAAGGATTAGAAGAGTATCCAGGTAGAGAAGCTTTCTATATTGGGGATAGTCCTACGGATATACGCGCAGGTAAGAATGCGCATATTAAAACGATTGGTTTCTTACATGTAGAAGAAAAGAAAGAAAAATTATATGAGGCGAATGCCGATTACTACATTGAAGATTTAATGGAAATAAAAGAGATATTAGAAGAGATTGCACACTGAAAAGCGTTGTAGAAAGTGTATAATAATACAAGAGGAGTTCATACAATGGAAGAGAATAAACAAGTCGTACTCGTAAGTGGAATGTCTGGGGCTGGAAAAAGTACAGTGATGCGTGTCTTAGAGGACATTGGTTATTACTGTATTGATAATTTTCCTGTTCAATTATTAAGTATGTTTGTGGATATGTTAGAGGGATCCAATGATATCCGTTATAGTTATGTCGCACTTGCGACAAGTGCACAAGACTTCCCTGAATTTCTTCATTCTTTAAAGGGAGAAGGAATTGATGTGCGTGTTTTATTCTTAGAAGCGAGTGATACTGCTTTATTAACACGTTATAAAAGTACGAGAAGAGCACATCCTCTCTTATTGAGTAATGCCGCAAATACATTAGAAGAAGCGATTTCCGAAGAAAGAGGAATGTTCCAACAATATATCCAAGATGGTTTTATAACCATTGATACGACCTTTATAAGTGAAAAAGAATTAAAAGAAAGATTAGGTAAATACTTTGGGAAAAGAAGTGTTCCTGCTTTCTCGATTTCCTTCTTATCCTTTGGTTATAAATATGGTGTACCAATGGATGCGGATTTAATGATTGATGTAAGATTCTTACCGAATCCTTATTGGGATTTAAGTTTAAGACCTTATACAGGTAATGATGAAGCAGTCTATAACTATGTAATGGAAAAAGAAGAGACAAAAGATTTTATTAAACGTCTATTATCCTTTACGGATTATATGTTTAATGAATATGCGAAAGAAGGTAAGAACCACTTTACCGTAGCGATTGGTTGTACAGGTGGACAACATCGTTCTGTAACCATCGCAAACTTCTTATATAACCATTATAAAGATATCTATCGTAGTTATATTGATCATAGAGATATAAAGGAAGCCCAAGATGAAGAATAAAAATATTGTGGTCATTGGTGGAGGACATGGGCAATCTTTAATCTGTCGTAGTATTAAAAATATTGAAGATGTGAATATTAGTGCGATTGTGACGGTTGCGGATGATGGAGGATCTACGGGTAGATTACGTAGACAATTTCATATTCCTGCGATGGGTGATATACGTAATGTCATGATTGCGTTAGCAGAGAGTGAAAGTCTCATGTCAGAACTAATGGATTATCGTTTTGAAGATCCAGAAGGATTAGAAAAGGATATCCAAGGTCATAACTTAGGGAATTTAATTTTAACGGCTTTAACCCAACAAAGTGGTAGCTTTTTAGATGCGATACAAACCATTGGAAAAGTTTTGAATGTAAAGGGAAAGATTATTCCTGCCACAACGGAAGTGATTACTTTATTTGCGAAGATGGAAGATGGAGTTATCGTAAAAGGAGAAGCGAATATCCCAGATATTTCAAACCATATTCAACGTGTCTTCTATGAGAAAGAAGTAGAGGCAACACCAGAAGCGATTGAAGCGATTGAAGAAGCAGATTTAATCTTATATGGAATTGGATCTATCTATACATCCATCCTACCAAATGTGATTATTCCAGATATTCGTAAAGCTTTAAAGAATGCGAAAGCTAAGAAAGTCTATATCTGTAATGCGATGACACAACCTGGAGAAACCGATGGATACTTTATGGAAGACCATGTGAATGCCTTATTAAGTCATGGCGCAAATGTAGATGCGGTACTTGTGGCTTGTGATGAATTACCAATTGAAAATGTATTGAACTATCAAAGAGAAGGTAGTATACCAGTACGTATTAAATATGAAAAACATGAATATGAAGTCATTCAAAAAGAGTTACTCTCTTTTAAGAATGGTTTAATCCGTCATGATGTAGATAAAGTAAATGAAGCAATTAAAGAATTACTAAAAGAGGTATAAATGTCTTTTGCGTCTGATGTTAAACAAGAAGTATCTTTAAATGAATGGTCAAAGGATGAAAGTAGAGCGTGTCTATCAGCCCTCATCCATTTGACCTCTTCTTTAAGTATTTCTTCAAAAGGAATGGCACTTGTATGTAAGACAGAAAACGCATCGGTTTCTAGAACCATGTATCGTATGTGTAAAGAACTATATGATGTGGAGATTATACCTTCTGTAAAAAGAAGGATGAACTTAAAAAAGAATTTAATCTATCGTTTACGCTTAGAAGGAAATGTAAAAGAGATTCTACAAGATTTAGGAATCTATTCAAGTAGAGGTTTATTAGATAAACCACTTCAAAAGATTGTGGTAAAGGATGGAGCAGCACGTGCGTATCTCGCAGGTGCGTTCATGGCAGAAGGAAGTGTAAACTCTCCAACTACCACCAATTATCATCTTGAGATTAAAGCGCAAAGTGAATCCTACGCAGAGTTTTTAATTAAACTATTAGATCGTTTCTACATACCTGCCAAAAAGATAGAACGTAGAGGACACTATATCGTCTATAGTAAGAACGCAGATAAGATTGCGGACTTCTTACGTGTGATTGGTTCTACAGAATGTTTATTAGAATTTGAAGATGTACGTATCTCAAGAGATTTATCAAGTAATATTCAACGATTAAATAATGTGGATGTCGCAAATGAAATGAAAAGTATGAAGGCAGCCCAAAAACAAATAGAAGATATTGAATACCTTCAAGAAGTAAATCAATTTCAATACTTAGATGATAAATTAAAAGAGATTGCGATCTTACGAATGGAGAATCCAGAAAGTTCATTGAATGAACTTGCGGATTTATATCGTAGTATGAGTGGAGAAAACTTAAGTAAATCTGGAATTAAACATCGTTTTGTGAAGATTCATGAATTTAAAGAGAAAGTAGAGAAAAGAAAATGAATTCATTAAAAGGAATAATCGCTATTCTTCTTATCTTAGTATTACTTTCTTTTGTGATAAGGTATCTATGGCCCATTGTATTACTGATGGTCATTTATGGAGGAATACAATGGTATCGCATACAGAAACAAGTTAAAGAAGCTTCTAAACAAGAAGAAGAGACAACCTTCCAATCTCTCCAACAAGACCTTCTCTATGAACAAATCAAAGAAAAGGAATTGGAAGGGGAAATCATTGATGCAGAATTTGAAGAAAAGGGAAAGTAGGTGTACCTCATGATTGATACAAAGAATACAAATTTAACATTAGGAATGAAAGAAACATGGAAGAAAGGATTGAATAAAATCGATCCTCGATTCACAGAATATTTCTTCCATCAAGTTTATCAACCTTCCTATGGATACGCTTGTGTAGAGAATGGACAAGTAAAAGGAAGTGTATGTTGTATACCACATGCATTCATGTTTAATGGACGTGTCCTACAAGCTTCTATGCTTTCAAAGTTAGCGATTCTTCCTGGTGAAAATAAAGAAGCGATTACAGATGAACTAATGGAATGTATCTTAGATCGTAGTGATCATCAAGAACTCATTACATTATTAAAACCAGAAGAAGAAGGAAATTATCAGAAGTATGGATTTAAACGTATCTTTGATCGTAGTCGTTATACGATACGTAGAGAAGATATGACACAAACAATTTCAAACTTAGGTTGTTCCTTTGATCCTTCTCCAGTGGATATGTTGAAAGTCTATGTGGGATTTATTAGAAGATTTAATGGTTTCTATGCAAGAGACTTTGAATACTTTGTGAATTTAAAGAAGGAAATTGTAGCACGTGGTGGAAAAATTGTTGCGTATTATAACAGTAAAGAAAAAATTCAAGGCTATGCGACTATCTTAATTGAAGGAAAAACAGCACGTATTGAAGAATGTGTATATCTAGAATCAACAGCTTTAATGAAATTAATTAACGCAGCACTTCAAGAAAGAGGAACCATCTATCTAGAAGTAACACCTGAAGAAAATATAGCAATGTTATTTCCAAATAGTGAAAAATTATTTACCCATGAAGTATATGCACGTCTCAATAATCCAGAACTCTTTTCACGTTTATTTAATACCCATGTAGAGACAATTGAAGAAGCCTTTCAGTTAAGTCATAAACCACTCAATTTAAATGAGAATTATTAGGGCAATAAATGTGAAAAAATGGCTAAAAATAACGAATAAAACAAAATTTTCACAATTGACTAAAAAGGTGTATAAACCTATAATTTATATGCAGCATAAGGAGGAAATTTTATATGGCTGATGTAAAAGTTGCGATTAATGGTTTTGGTAGAATTGGCCGTCTA
>CADBUH010000025.1 GCA_902797775.1 uncultured Erysipelotrichaceae bacterium
ACCAATTAAAGAGATTAATAACTTACGAAGAATAGCGTTTCATAAAGTTTATGAATCCTTAGGTAAACTACATGAACGTAAATATTTGGATGCGAAATATGATTATGAACTAAATGAAAAAGAAAACCCATCACAACGTATAGTAATAGAGAACCTTAATACTTCTAAATCAAATGAAGATAATTATTCTTTCTATCCAACAATTATGGAAGATGGTTATCCTATGAAGAATCTTAATAATGCGGTTATAAATGAAATTGGTGGATTAAATTTAGATTTAGAGAATTGTATTGCGGGTATGACTTTAAATTGTACAAATAGTTACGCTGCTACTTTCTTATATGCACATAAAGGAATCAATGGAATTATCTTATCCAGTGAATTAAATCATTCACAAATCGATGATTTATTAAAACATTTTAAAGAATTAAATCATTTTGATTTACCTGCGTATCAATTAGTATATGGTAGAAGAACATTAATGTTTATAAAAGACTCCTTTATAAATAATAAAGTAGATAAAATCATTGATATGCATCATAATGAGTTTCCTGTACTACAAGATAAGAGTCTTACAAGAATCTTAGAACAAGAACCATATCGACTTGATAATCGTTCAACGTATGGAAGTTATATCATATTTACTTCAGAAAGTGATAAAATAAAACAGGAGGTAGAACAAGAAGCATATGAAGAAATTTTTAACAGAATTTAAAGAATTTGCATTAAAGGGGAATGTAATGGATCTAGCTGTCGGCATGATGATTGGTGCCGCTTTCGGTAAGATTGTATCTTCACTTGTTAATGACATTTTAATGCCATTAATTGCTGCAATCTTCCGTTTAGAAGATTTCTCTGCATTAAAAGTATTATTAGTGGATAAAGGTGCAGAAGATGTTAATGTTTATCTAAACTATGGTCAATTCATTCAAAATATTATTGATTTCTTAATTGTTGCATTATGTATCTTCTTTATTGTTAAAGCAATCAATAATTTACGTAAAAAACCTGAACCAGAGCCAGAACCAGAACCTGAAAAGAGTGATGAAGTTAAGGCTTTAGAAGAAATTGTGGCTTTATTAAAAGAAAAGAAATAAGTCTTTTTAGAGGTTTAAAAAGGGAATTTAGAACAGTTTCTATGAAACTGTTCTTTCTTTTTTTAATGTAAGAAACTTTCATTCATTCTTCTTTTAAATAGAAGGGTGTTTTGGTATAATGAATTGGAGTTTTAAGGAGATAAAACATGTTTTTAAAGCGTATAGAAATGCAAGGATTTAAATCGTTTGCGGATAAAACGACCATATCCTTTGAATATCCAATTACTGGAGTCGTAGGGCCAAATGGATGTGGTAAATCAAATATCGCAGATGCTGTTCGTTGGGTTTTAGGTGAACAGAGTGCGAAACAAATGCGTGGTGAGCGCATGAATGATGTTATTTTTAGTGGTAGTGCGGATCGTAGGATGTTAAATCTTGCGGAAGTAACACTTGTTTTTGATAATACTTCTCGTGTATTAAATACAGATAAAGATGAAATTGAAGTGACTCGTCGCTTATTTCGTGATTCAGGAGAAGCTGAATACTTAATAAATCGTCAAAATGTACGCTTAAAAGACGTGGTTGAATTATTTTTAGATACAGGTTTAGGAAAAGACTCTTTAAGTATTATTACACAAGGTAATGTCGTTTCTTTTGCGGAAGCGAAAGCACGTGATCGTAGAGGTATCTTTGAAGAAGCAGCAGGTGTCGCTAAGTATAAGAAAAGAAAACTAGAATCTTTATCACGCTTAGAACGTACAAAAGATAACTTAGATCGTTCACAAGATATTCTTTCTGAACTTGAAAAGCAAGTATCTCCATTAAAAAGACAAGCACGTAAAGCAGAAATCTATCGTGAAAAGAAACAACGTCTACAAGAAATTGAAATTACGGTTTTAGTACAAGAAATTGATGAGATTAATTCGCAAATTGAAGAAGCGAAGAAAACATTATTTGATATTGAAACGAAAACACAAATGTATTCCACGAGTATATTATCCGGTGAGAATAAGATTGCAGAAGAAAAAGAGAATGCGAACCAACTTGATAATGACATCTCTTCTTTACAAGAAGAATTAATGAAAAATGTGGATGAGATTACAGCTTTAGAAGCTCGTAAGACAGAGATGGATGAAAGACGTAAATATATCATTGAAACAGGTAACCGTGAGCAAAAAGCAAAAGAAACACGTGATTTATTAGATGCTGCAAAAGCAGAATATGATGACCGTAAACAACGTCTTGATGCTTTAAATACAGAAATCAATTTAGATAGTGAACGTCTAAGTCAAATCGCTCAAAAGTTATTTGATTATTCCAATGAATATGATCAAGCCATAAATATTTTAAGAAGTTTAGAAAACCAAAAAGCATTTTTAGAGAACTTATTAAAAGATCCATTTTCTTCGGTACGCCAAGCAGGTACCAAAGCAATTATGGATAATAAGAATGCGTTAAATGGAATTCTAGGTGTTATTGGACAAGTTATTAAAGCGAAACCTGATTATGAAGAAGCTATTTCAGAAGCTTTGGGTGGAGCTATTTATCATATTGTTACGACAGATGAACAAGCTGCACGTGATGCAATTCGCTTCTTAACAAGAAACCAAAGTGGTAGAGCTACTTTCTTACCTTTAACAGTATGTGAACCACATTATATTTCTAGAGAAGCAGAAGTAATCTGTAATAATACACAAGGCTATTTAGGTGTAGCATCTGATTTTGTCGAATATGATGATAAATTTTCTCCAGTTGTAGAAAGTTTATTACAAAATGTATTAGTAGTAGATACATTAGAGAATGGAAATAACTTATCAAATTTAGTAAATCGTAATTATAAATTAGTTACCTTAAATGGTGAAATCATCCATAAGGGTGGTTCTATGACTGGTGGTAAATCAAAACGTAGTACAACCATTGTAACTGCACAAAAAGAAGCAGAAGAAATTGTACAAAAGATTGATTCTCAAAAGGCAAAAGTAGAACTTTGCAGAAAGAATTCAGATATTGCACAATCGGAACACGATAGTATTGTACGTGGTTTACAACAAAAACGTATTTCAGTTGCATCCTTAGAACCAGTCGTAGATGCGAAATTAGCGAAATATGATAAGTTAAAGAACGATTTAGCTATCTTAATGCCAGAAGGGGAAGCGAGTGTTTCCCATGAAGTAGATGCGGATGAAACTATCACAAGATTAAATAAGGCATATTCTAGACGTGATGAAATTACAACACAAATTAAATCAAAACGTGAACAAAGATATCTCATTAATCAAGATATTGAACGTAAAGAGCAACAATTAAAACAATTACGTAAAGACCAAGATTATGCGAATGCTTCTTCGAACGCTATTAAAGTTGACCAAGGTAGACTTGAAACACGTTTAGAGAATAATCTTCAACGTTTAGCGACTGAATATCAATTAACTTATGAATTTGCGAAAACGAAGACAGTTGATGAAGAAATTGAAAACGCACGTGAAGAAGTTCTTCAACTTCGTAGTGATATTGAACATTTAGGTAATATCAATATGAATGCGCCTGAAGAATATACCGAAGTAAATGAACGCTATGAATTCTTAAAGAAACAAATTGATGAATTAACACAAAGTAGAGATAAAATTCTCGCTGCCATTGATGAAATGGATACTGTTATGACAAAACAATTCAAAGAAATGTTCGATAAGATTAATGGTGAATTTAATGATATCTTCCGTAGTTTATATGGTGGTGGTAAAGCAAGATTAATCTTAGAAGATCCATCTGATATCTTAAATACAGGTATAGATATTGATGCACAACCTCCAGGAAAGTCCGTTCAAAACAATATGTTATTCTCTGGTGGAGAAAAGAGTTTAATCGCTTTATGTGTTCTATTTGCGATTCTAAAAGTTAAACCTGTACCTCTAGTTATATTAGATGAGGTTGAAGCAGCTTTAGACCCTAGCAATGTAGAACGTTTTGCACAATACTTAAAACACTATACAGATAGAACCCAATTTATTGTGGTTACACATAGACCTGGTACGATGGAAAATGCTGATGTACTCTATGGTGTTACAATGCAACATCAAGGTGTTAGCCAAATGCTTAAGGTTGAATTAAGAGACGCAATGGACTTAGCAGATAGTCCAGAAGTAGGAGCTGTCGCATGAGTTTTTTAGACTCATTAAAAGAACTATTTGGTAAAAAAGAAGATAAAGCAATTTATCTAAGTGGTTTTAAGAAGACAAAGTCTACCTTTGGAGATCAACTTCATGCAATGTCTAAGAACTTTACAGGCATTAATGATGAATTTCTAGAAGAGTTAACCATCGTACTTCTTGAAAGTGATGTAGGAATTACGACTGCAGATTTAATCTGTGAGCGTTTAAAAGAAAAAGCAGAACAATATCCATCTTTATCGTTTGAATGGGCGATGTCTTTTTTACTTGAAGTAATGAAAGAAATCTATGAGCAAACGGAAGATAAACCACTTGTATATAATGAGAATGGTCCAACGGTTATCTTATTAGAAGGTGTTAATGGTAGTGGTAAAACAACAACCGCAGCGAAGCTAGCGTTCCTGTATTTAGAAGAGGGGAAAAAAGTCGCTCTTTGTGCAGCGGATACTTTCCGTGCTGGAGCCATTGAACAACTCGCTAAATGGGCAGATTCTTTACATGTTCCATGTATTAAAGGAAGAGAAAATGGAGATCCAAGTGCTGCGATAGTTGATGCCTGTCGTTACGCAAAAGAGAATCAAATAGATATTCTAATATGTGATACAGCTGGTCGTCTTCAAAATAAGAAGGGCTTAATGGATGAATTATCGAAAATGAATCGTGTTTCAAATAAAGAAATACCTGGTGCTCCTCATAATACATTACTTGTATTAGATGCTACGACAGGTCAAAATGGTTTATCCCAAGCTCAAATCTTTAATGAATCCACAAATTTAACAGGGATAATTCTAACGAAGATGGATGGAACCGCAAAAGGTGGTATTGTATTAGCGATTAAAAATGTATTAAAATTACCTGTCTACTTTATAGGTCTAGGAGAAAAGAAAGAAGATTTAAGACCATTTGATTTAGATTCATATTTATATAGTATTTCTGAGGGTTTAGATGATGCTTAAGAAGATTAAAATGAATCAGTTATTGGATTATTATGGTACTCTTCTAACAGAGAAACAACGTAAAATCTGTGAGTATTATTATCATTTAGATTTATCTCTTCAAGAGATTGCTCAACTTGAGAATATCTCACGTAGTGCAGTTCATGATATGCTTAAAAGGGTTTCGAATGAATTAAATGAATATGAAGAGAAACTTCATTTATTAGAAAATGAAAATAAAAGAGAAGAGATTTACCTTAAATTAGAAAAATATGATGATTCTAAAATACATCAATATATAAATAAGTTAAGAAATATCTAGGAGGGTTAATATGAGTAAAGTTATTTCTGTAAATTCTGGTTCTTCATCCTTAAAGTTTCAATTATTTGATATGCCTAGTGAAGAAGTATTAACTTCTGGTTTGGCAGAACGTATTGGACAAAAAATGGGTGCTTTTACAATTAAAGTTAATGGAGAAAAAATCACAAAAGAGATTCCATTACCAGATCATAAAGCAGCGGTTGATTTATTACTACAATCTTTAATTGATTATAAGATTGTAGGTGACTTAGAAGAAATTCAAGGGGCTGGACATCGTATTGTCCAAGGTGGTCCATACTTTGATCAATCGGTTGTCGTAGATGAAGATGTTGTTAATAAGGTTGATGAATTAGCGGAATTAGCTCCACTTCATAATCCTGCACACTTAGTATGCTATAAAGCATTTGTGGAAGCTTTACCACATATTGGACATGTATTTGTATTTGATACAGCTTTCCACCAAACAATGTCTGCTGAATCTTATTTATTCCCAGTTCCATATGACTGGTATACACAATATAAGATTCGTCGTTATGGTGCACATGGTACAAGTCATCAATACGTTAATAAGCGTGCTGCAGAATTAATGGGAAAAGATGTAAATGACTTGAATATGTTAACTTGCCACTTAGGAAATGGTGCATCAATCACTGCGATTAAGAATGGTAAATGTGTAAATACTTCAATGGGTTTAACACCTTTAGGAGGTATCATGATGGGTACTCGTTCAGGTGATATTGATCCTACTGTTGTATTCTATATGATGAAAAAACTAAATTGCACACCGGATGAAATGGATACTTTCTTAAATAAACGTTCTGGTATGTTAGGTGTTTCTGGAATTAGTTCAGATGCAAGAGATATTCAAGCAGCTGTTGATGAAGGAAATGAACGTGCAAAATTAACCGTTGATTTATACACAAACCGTGTAATTAATGTCATTGGTGGCTATTATATGCAACTTGGACATGTTGATGCAATTGTATTTACAGCTGGTCTAGGTGAAAATGATACGATTATGCGTGAACGTATTTTAAAACATGCAGAAGAAGGTATGGGATTATCTATCGATTATGAATTAAATGCGAAAATAAGAGGGGAAGAATGTTTAATTTCTAAACCAGATTCTAAAATTGCAGTTTATGTAATTCCTACAAATGAAGAATTAGTTATCGCTAGAGATACAGTTCGTTTATTAAATTTATAATATGGAAAAGATTTATCTAGAAATACTTGAATTAATGAAACAATATGACACCATCACAATTTTTCGTCATGCGCATCCTGATTGTGATGCGGTTGGTGCTCAATTTGCGCTTAAAAGTTGGATTCTAGATAACTTTAATACGAAACAAGTCTACGCATGTGGTTATGAAGATTGTGGACAAGGGATTTTTCCATCCCATGAAGAAGTAAGTGATGAAATCATTCAAAATAGTTTAGCGATTGTATTAGATTGTTCGAATAAGGAACGTGTGGATGATTTACGTTTTGAAAGTGCGAAACATGTCATAAAGATTGATCATCATCCTGATTTAACTCCATTTGGTGATACACAATTAGTGATTGTTAAAGCAGCTGCTACATGTGAAATCTTGACGTATTTCTTTCAATATTTTAAGGATTATAAATTATCGATTACAACTGCGAATTATCTATATAAAGGTATTTTAACGGATACAATCTGTTTTAAAACTTCGAATACATCTGCGAAAACATTAGAATCCGCTAGTTATTTAGCACAATTTGGTATTGATATACCATCCATTAATCGTGAACTATTTGATATATCCTTGGATGAATTTGAATTTGCGTCTTATATTCGTTCAAAACTAATCTGTAAAGGAAAATCGTTAGGTTATATTATCTTAAGTGATGATGAACTTAAAAAGTATCAAATAAAACCACATGATGCACGTAATTATATTAGTGAAATAGGAAACATTAAAGAATTTGAAATATGGTGTATGTTTACAGAGAAAGAGGATCAAAGTGGATTCTATGATGGTTCTTTACGTTCTAAGACAATACCTATTAATGATTTAGCACGTTTTTACAAGGGTGGGGGACATGCGAATGCATCAGGCGTAAAAGACTTAACTTATGATGAATTAATGGAATTAATGGATAAACTTCAAGAATTAATTAAATAAAAGTCAAGTATTGAGTTTATTTCTTTATTCATATATGATGAAAAAAACGGAGGATTAAAATATGGATACATTAAATAAAAAAGTATTAGCAGAAGTTGTTTCTGAAAAGCACAACTTAACAAAAAAAGAAGCAAGTGAAATCGTTGACTTAGTTTTCGATGAAATGACAAAATCTTTAAAGAAAGGCGATAAAGTTGATATTACTGGATTTGGTAAATTTGAGGTAAAAACACGTGCTGCACGTAAAGGTATTAACCCTCAAACAAAAGAAACAATTGAGATTCCAGCTTCTAAAGTTCCTGGATTTAAAGCTTCTAAATCTCTAAAGGATTTATTGAAATAATTCAAACAAGGTATTCCTTGATGGAACACCTTGTTTTACTATAGTAGTATGAAACGTTTAAAATGGTTAAATAACCTACGGTTTATTATATCTATTTTATTAGTGGCTTTTGCGTTTTATTATAAGCCACTTTCTTATTTGTATCAGACTTTATTAATAGCTTTAGCGATTGTTATTTTTCCATATCCAAATAAAAAACCAATTCATTTTTATGTAAAACTAGTTCTTGCGCTTGTAATACTAGGTTTTGGGTATTATCGTGAGCAATCCTCCGATTTAAAAACAGATGGAATTATGTCTGTCTATTATTTAGATGTTGGACAAGCAGAAAGTACTTTAATCATCTTTCCAGATGGTAAAACAGGTATTATAGACGCTGGAACATACGAAAATGGGCCTCAAATCATCACAAAGATGAAGGAATTAGGTTTTCAAGACATTGATTATCTATTTGTGACACATGCGCATGCAGATCATATTGGAGGTATGGGAGATGTTGTAAAAGCATTTGATATAAAAGAATTATATATGCCAAATGCTCCAAAAGACTTAGAAATGGATACATTTTCCTATAATCATTTCATTCAAGAAGCAAATAATAAGAAATATACAATTATAGATGCAAAAGAAGGAATCACAATCAATAATGGTTCCTATAATATAGAAGTTGTATATCCAAATGATTTTGTAGAATCACAAGATTTAAATCAATATTCCTTAATAGTAAGGGTTGAATATAATGATGTAAGTTTCTTATTTACAGGAGATGCAGGTTTTTATGCGGAATATAATATTCTAAAGAATGATATTGAATCAGATTTTTTACAGATAGGACATCATGGATCTTATGAATCAACATCACAGCAATTCCTAGAAGCCGTAAATCCAAATGTAGCGATTATATCAGTTGGTAAAGATAATGAGCATAATTTACCAAATAATAACGTTTTAAACCGTCTAGAAGAACGAGGAATCCATATCTATAGAACAGACCTCAATGGAACAATTTTAGTAAAAACAAATGGATTAGAATATGAAATCATAACAGAAAGATAATTGTGAAGTGGTTCACAAACTATAAATTCGTAGCAAAATATACGATAAAAGATATCTTGTTGATAAATAAAATAAGAAACTATTTTTAATCCCTAATAATAACTAGAATGAATGGATTCAAATAGCAGAAGATCCATAACAACCATCCAATCAAAATATTCAACCATAAAATGATAAAATGTAAAAATAACGATGCGCTAATTTGAATTGAGGTGGATAATTATCCATAAAAGAAAAACTAAAATCAAATGAGAGCATTTAATAATATAAGATTTGATATAGAATCAATTGAAAGATAATCATAGATTAAAAAATAGAAATAACTCCATATATAGAAAGAGGACTCTAAATAAATAATTAAATAAAAAAAGCTATTTTACAAAACAATTTGATAAAATAGCGATTTTTATTAATAATATATTTATATATAAGTAACTTCGCATAATGTATGTTATGCGATTTTTATATATAATACAGGAATTAATCTAATAAGTCAAGGATTGAAGTCCCCCATTCAGGTGCCTTTACATCAAAGTTATCTGCGATGGTAGCTCCAATATCTGCGAATGTTGAACCTTGTCTTAATTCACCATAATTTTTAAAATCTGGAGAATAAAGTAAGAGTGGAACAATTTCTCTTGTATGGTCTGTACCTTTCCAAGTAGGATCATTACCATGGTCTGCAGTAATCATAATGAGGTCCCCCTCTTTTAATAGAGACATCAGTGTTCCTAGTTTTACATCAAATCTTTCTAATTCACCTGCATAACCAATTGGATCTCTTCTATGACCCCATTG